>JAAYTR010000074.1 GCA_012523685.1 Clostridiaceae bacterium
AACAGCGAAGGAACTAAGATAATTCTGAGCATACGCAGGCTTCGCTGCAAAGCTTGCAAGAGTATTCACCATGAACTGCCCGACATCCTGGTACCATACAAACGGTATTGCAGCGAGAGCATCGAATCCGTACTCAATCCTACAGGTTCACTTTATGTAGCAGCAGATGATTCGACGATCCGCCGATGGCGCGAATGGTTCAGAGAACAGACAGATCACTTCGCAGGCTGTCTTGAATCCATCGCTATAAGGCTTGGCAGGAAACCTGCGGAGAAGCTAACCCGTTCTTCCAGGTCCGGATTCCAGAGGGTTATGGATTTAGTAGGTGATGCACCAGGTTGGCTGGCAAGGCTTGTCCGACCGGTAGCAAACACCAATAATTGGATACATACCCGTTCTGCATTTTTGTCCTGAAGCGCAGAGTGTAGACTCATGTTGAAAACCTTAAAGAAGGAGCATTCCTGTAATGAACATTAACGGACTTTGAAAAAAGAAGAACCTCTCGGTAGAATATAGATGTGGTCTTAATTCGACAAAAGGTCACAAATAATTCTACAGGAGGTCTTCAATATGAAGTATAACCAAAATCACAAGATTTCGCAAATAACAGAAAATGCCTTGGTGATAGGTGTTGATATTGCCAAGAAAAAGCACTACGCCAGAGCTTTTGATTTTAGGGGTATGGAACTTGACAAGGTCATTAAATTTAAAGCTACAAGTGGAGGGTTCGAAAGCTTTATTAAATGGACGCAAAGGGTTGCTGAAACACATGGTAAGAAGAAGATTGTCATAGGGATTGAGCCTACAGGCCACTATTGGTACACATTTGGATGGGCTGTTATAGACAGAGGATTGACGTTGGTCCAGGTAAACCCCTACCATGTAAAGAAATCAAAAGAACTTGATGATAATACCCCCAGCAAGAGTGACTACAAAGATCCCAAAACTATTGCCTTCTTAGTTAAAGATGGGCGATACCAGATACCATACATGCCAGATGGAAAATACGCAGAACTGAGGAAAGCTAATAACCTGAGAGAAGAATGGGTTCAAAAGATTATCAAAGCGAAGAATAAGATAACCAGATGGTTGGATATACACTTTCCGGAGTTCTTAAACGCGTTTTCAAGCTGGGAAGGTAAAACTGCCCTAATGACGCTGGAAAAGATAGGATTGCCTGAAAGGATAACAGCGCTAACAGCTGAACAAATTCTTTGTATATGGCGTCAGGAGGTCAAGCGAGGAGTAGGAATAATGAAGGCAGAAAGGCTGTTAAAAGAGGCTCGAAACAGTGTTGGAATAAAAGAAGGGGCTCAAATGGCCGAGTATGAAATAAAGCTATTAGTAAGGGAGTACAGGGAAATCAGAAAGGTGCTGGAGGATATGGAAAGGATGCTTGAGGAGAATGTTCTAACCATACCAGGAGCCAATCGCTTTCTCGAAATAAAAGGAGTCGGGATTAAAACTGTAGCAGGCTTTTTTGCGGAGATTGGCGACATTAGAAGATTTACGAGTGCAAAGCAGATTATCAAGCTTGCAGGGCTGAATTTAAAGCAAAGCAGTTCAGGACAGCATAAAGGCGAAACCACAATTAGTAAAAGAGGACGAAGCCGGTTAAGAGCATTATTGTTTAGAGCGATACTACCCGTAGTGGCGACAAACGAAGTGTTCAATAAACTACATCACTACAATATCAAGGAAAAAGAGAAACCAATGAAAAAGATGCAGTCCCTGATTGCCTTATGCTGCAGGCTAATAAGAATAGTATATACACTAATCACGAAAGAACAGAAATTTGACGCTGATAAGCTGCTTAGCGATATTCACAGGAATAATACGTTACAGGAAGCAGCTTAGAAGAGCTAACGGGTCACGACCTGTCAGGATGTCATTTCTTACGGGCAATCCCTCTGACAGGTCTACAGCGTGTGATTGAAGCAGTTGAGCGGTGGGCAATGGAGACGGGGATGTATATATTAACACGTCGCTACAAACAAAATTGTATCACACGCTTGCTAACGGGTCATTTACTGGGGTCGATGCTAATGGGTCATGAGCTCAAGAGCGCCGAAAACAGGGATGTATGAAAAGCTTTTAACAAGCGGTAAAGGTCTACCGAAATTCAGTAGGAGGAAATGCGTCTCCGCCAGGCGGGCTTCTGGATGAAAGTAAACCAAGCGGTTGTTTAAAGATATAACGGTTAACTCATTAAGAGTATGAACTTTGACAAGGAGAGCTTGATAGTCGGCAGGAATAATTTCCATTAGGGCGCACAGACGACCCAGTTTAGGAGCATAGCTGACATCCACCTCATGGATAGGCGGAACGAAGGAATTTTTAGGCTACGAGCCAGCGAGACATGGGAGGGTATGCCACCTGAGAATTTGTGGAGTTACGAAGGGCCATCATAAGCTGAAAAATGACGCAGTTTATTAAAGTAACCCTTTTTTCCAAAATCTCAGGCCAGAAAGCATCTTAATGCATGTATCCGTGAGGTGTTCTCTTTGAGAAAGAATGAAAAACTAAGAATGAGTGAGAAAAACGGAGTATTTAAAAGTATTATGAGGGAGTATTATGAGGGAGTTAATATATATCATCCTATTTATCTAACATATATTGTTAGTTATGCTAATTAGAAGGCTGTTGACTTGGTAAAAATGTGATGCTATAGTTTAGATATAGAAAAGCAATTTCCTATCTAGTCTAGATTCACCTGATAAA
>JAAYTR010000075.1 GCA_012523685.1 Clostridiaceae bacterium
ATACCAATAGAATATCAAAAGAAATAATTAGCGATATAAATACTTTAAATGAGCATTCTCAATCAATAGGGAAAATTGTAGAGGTTATAAACAACATAGCCGATCAGACAAACCTTTTATCTCTGAATGCAGCAATTGAAGCCGCAAGGGCAGGGGCGTTCGGAAGCGGATTTGCTGTAGTGGCAAAAGAAATACAAACACTTGCGGAGAGGTCAAAGAATGCCGCAAAAGACATTTTCACAATAATTAAGGAAACACAGGACTATACTGTTAAAACCACGGAAAAAGCAAGTATGACCGAATCCATATTGTCTTCCCAGAATGATGCTATGAAAAAAACCACAGATGCGTTTAAGAGAATAAAAGAATCAATGGACAGACTCATAGAGCGCGTAGAAAATATTTTCAACCATATTTCGGAGATGGAAGATGCAAAAGAACATGCTTTAGACTCAATTAACAGTGTTTCTGCAGTAACGGAAGAGACTGCGGCATCGACGCAGCAGATTACCGCGTCTGTACAAAATCAGCTTTTTGCTATCAAAGAATTATCAGAGTTGGCTGAAGGATTAGGCCATGCGGCTGTTGATTTAAACAGCGCCATTTCCAGATTCAAACTCAGCTGACAATATTATTACTACATTTTAATGGTACTGCATTGGGTATTTAGTGTGGGTACCGGGAGGTAAAGAATGCCAATTATTTTTCACAAAGAATCGGGAGAATTCCACCTGTATAATAAGGAAATCAGCTATATCATTAAGATACTGCCAAACAATCAGCTTGGCAATCTTTATTTTGGTAAGGCTATTAATGACAGAACATCATTTTCGCATTTGTTCCAGAAAAAACCCAGATCATTATCTGCTTATATTTTTGACAATGATCCGTCTTTTTCACTCCAGTATACTTCGCAGGAGTATCCATCATATGGAACTACTGATTTCAGATGTCCGGCTTTTGAGATAAAGCAAAAAAACGGTAGCAGAATATCCTGCTTCGAATATCAGAAGCATGAGATTTTTCCGGGAAAGAAAAATATCAAAGGGCTTCCGGCTACCTATGTTGAAGGGACACATGAGGCGGAGACTCTTGAAATAACATTGTATGATAAAGTAATGGAAACAGAGCTGGTCTTAAGCTATACAATATTTAATGATTATTCTGCCATAGCCAGAAGTGCAAAGTTTATCAACAAGAGTGAAGATACAATAGTGCTTGAAAGAGCTATGAGCGCAAGCATTGACTTTATTGGATGCAATTTTGAAATGATACATCTTTCCGGTGCATGGTCGCGTGAACGGCATATCAAAAAAAGAAAACTGCAGCAGGGCATTCAGGCAATTTATAGTATGCGAGGCATAAGCAGTGCCGAACATAACCCGTTTATCGCGTTAATAAGGCCAAATACCGACGAAAACTATGGAGAAGCATATGGTTTTAGCCTTATATACAGTGGCAACCATCTTGAACAGGTAGAGGTAGATACCCATGATATGACAAGAGTTATAATGGGCATTCATCCTGATACATTTCAATGGCCGCTGGAAAAGGAAGAGATTTTCCAGACTCCTGAAGCAATACTTGTTTATTCGGGCAGCGGGCTCAATAAAATGAGTCAGACATACCATAAATTATACAGTAAACATCTGGCCCGCGGGCAATGGCGTGACAGGACCAGACCGATACTTATAAACAATTGGGAAGCAACAGATATGAGTTTTACCGAAGAAAAGATTTTGAGCATAGCTAAAACAGCAAAAGAGCTTGGTATTGAGCTGTTCGTACTTGATGACGGCTGGTTTGGAGACCGGGATAATGATAAAGCAGGATTAGGAGACTGGAACGTTATTAACAGCAAGAAGCTTCCTAACGGCATTAAAGGCCTGGCTGAACAAATAGATACAATGGGAATGAAATTTGGCCTTTGGTTTGAGCCGGAGGCTGTAAATAAAGACAGCGATTTTTACAGACAACATCCCGATTGGATAATATCCACTCCCGGCAGAAGGGCATCGGCTTCTCGCAATCAGTATGTTTTGGATTTTTCAAGAAAAGAAGTGGTTGATTACATTTATTCCATGATGGAGGAAGTTTTAAGCAGCGCAAAAATATCCTATATAAAGTGGGACATGAACAGATATATCACAGAATGTTATTCTTTGGGAATGGATGCTGAAAATCAGGGGAAGGTTTTTCACCGGTATATCCTGGGAGTATATGATTTATATTCAAGATTAATTGAAAAATTTCCTCATATACTATTTGAATCATGCTCAAGCGGCGGGGCACGGTTTGATCCCGGAATGCTTTATTATGCTCCGCAAACGTGGACAAGCGATAATACCGATGCAATAGAACGGCTGATGATTCAATACGGCACTTCACTGGTCTATCCTTTATGCAGTATGGGAGCTCATGTTTCCGCAGTCCCAAATCAACAGGTAGGAAGAACAACGCCTCTTGAAACAAGAGCCAATGTCGCGTTTTTTGGAGTGTTTGGGTATGAGCTGGATTTAACTTTATTGACAGACGAAGAAAAAGAAAAAATAAAAGAGCAGGTTGCTTTTTACAAAGCTCACAGGGAACTTTTGCTTAAAGGAACATTTTATCGTATCTTAAGTCCCTTTGAAGGCAATGAAGCATCATGGATTGTAGTATCAGAGGATAAAACCGAAGCAATAGCCGGGTATTATAAAGTTCTTAATTCGGCAAATGAAGGCTGGCGGAGATTTAAACTTACAGGGCTTGATGAGGACAAAAAATATATTATAAACAACAATAGCCAAAGATACTATTATGGCGATGAGCTGATGAATATTGGCATTGTGGTGGAAGATAAGAATCTTTCTCAAAACGGCACCGATTTTTCTTCGGCTATATACTATATAAAATGCATATAAAATACATAACGTGAAATAGGGCGAATGATACGTTCCAGGCTTCTGATAAGGTAAACGTATTATTCGCCTTTTTTGCTTGCATTAACTAATACATCAGATTGGTTCCTGTATTCTGTGGGACTGATTTTATAGTACATTTTAAAGATTTTGGAGAAGGAAAGGGGATCGGGATAACCTACTTGCTCTGAAATTTCACTTATGGATAAATTTGTTGACTTAAGAAGATTGCGTGCTTTTTCCAAACGATAGTTTATCAGGTACTGCTGGGGAGAGATGTGCATTATTTTTTTAAAAATGTTGGTTAAATAACTCCGGTCGATACCGATATAATTTGCGATGTCGTTAACTTTGATGTCTTTTTCATAATTATGATCAATAAACTCAAGAGCATGTTCAACATAAATTTGATAAGGGTAATCATGAACGTTGTGCAGTTCATTTGAATTATTTTCATTAATTAAAGCAGAAAGAAACATGAATAAAAAGCCTTCCCGTTTTAGATCGTTTGCATAAGTCAGCTTACTGGCGTTTAGCATCCCTTTTACACAACGTAAGAGTTCGTCTTTACATTTGAATACCCCAACTCTGTTATCCTTATTTAGCGAAGCATAATTGAGGCAGCTTTCAGCCTTAGCTCCGCCAAATCCAACCCAGATATATGTCCAGGGATTATCCTTATCTGCCTGGTAAAAAGTTATTTCATCAGGGTAAATGATAAACGCGTCGTTCTTTCCAAGCTGATATGTTTTTCCGTCTACCTGATACATGCCCTTTCCGCTTAATATGTAATGAATCAAATACTCAGAGCGGGCAATGGGCCCGTAGAAATGCCCCGGATCACATTCTTCCATACCACAATAGCTAAGATATAAGTCAACGGAATGCTTTTTAAGATACTCGAGACATTTGTATCTTGCAGAATTGGTGTATTTAGGTTTCATATTGCCCCCATTCTGACTAAACAAGCTGGTAAATACAACAGAAAACTTTATCTACAATTAAATTTTACCATTAAACACCTAAAAAAACAAACGGAATATGAATATTTTGCAGGGTATCAGGGCTGTCAGACCAGCAGTTATATTTTTTGCCCTGTTACATTTACATCTATAAAACAAGGTTTTAAATATTAGAATAGAATGATGTGACTGATATATAGAAAAATGTGTTATCAGCTGCGAAATAAGTCAAAACGACGTATTAATTGTATTTTAAAAAAGACTTTGATATTATGGTTTTATAAATATATTCTTCTAATTTTGCACTATATAACATGATTACAGATACTCTTTGCCAAGAAAGTAATATCTGGAAAGGTTGAGGATATGAAAAAAGTGAGAACAAATGGTATTAACAAATCAAGCCTGCAAACAAAGTTAATACGTTTATTTTTTGTTACATCTATAATTCCGATTCTCCTTTTAAGTATATTCTTTTACTACAACATTTCAGATATTATAAGAAAAAACACAGAGGAATTAACTATCAATAATTTAGAACAAACAGCCAGCAGTTTAAAATTAAGGCTTGAATCGTATGAAGATTTGCTCTATCAAATGTATACTGATGACAGTCTTGTAGCTTTAGTAGACAAAATAAATAATGATGAAGATTTGGCAGTGTCCGTTAATCAGCTTAGAAGGCTTATGCGCGGATTATTGTATACAAAGGAACATATCCGCTCTATTACTGTTATAACGAGTAAAGGTGAGATTATTACTTATGATCAATTGACTTCTGTAACAAACAGAAATTCCTGGATTGAAAACTTCAGTCTTACCAAAGATCAGATATATGATGAAGTATCAAAAGATAATTATACTCATATTTTCCCGACAGAATTCGGTACTAATTTTGCTAATGATGACTTTTATTTGCTGCATATTGCTCATCGTATTATAGATTATAAAGATCTTCAGAAGAAAAATGGGATAGTAGTTATAAGTATAGATGAAGATTTATTAAAGGAGGTTTGTCTGACTCATAACGATTCGGAAGAGAACACAAACAACTTTAATTTTATTGTAGATAATAAAGGCAGAATTATTTCCTACATAAATAAGGAGCTATTAACCCAAAAAGTTGTTAATCCTGATGCGCCAATTGAGGAGCGAAGAGAAGCATACCTTGATTTTATAACCAGCGAAAGTTTTATTGAAAAAGAATATATTACTACTTACATATATGAAGAAGAAGAATTGTCATGGGACATAGTAAATGTATCCAATCAGAAAATGATTATGAGAAAGCTTAACACCCAACAGAAAATCATTATATTGGTGAGCTTTCTGTCCTTAGTTATTGTAATTGGATTAACATTCTTATTATCCAATCAATTATCATACTCAATTAAAAGCGTGGTAACAACGATGAACGTCGCAGGTTCAGGGAATTTTGATACCCGCGTAAAAATCGATAATAAAATGCCGAGGGAGGTTGAATTAATAGCCATTAAGTTTAATGACATGCTCGGAAAGCTCGGAGAAGCCAGAGAAAAAGAAAAAGAAGCCGGTGAGAAACAACGGGCGGCAGAAATAAAAGCTCTGGAGGCACAGATTAACCCTCATTTTCTGTATAATACGCTGGATACAATAAACTGGATGGCTATTGATAAAAACGAGTTCGATATTAGTAATGCAATAACTTCTTTAGCAACCATATTAAGATATGCTATTACAAAAAGTAATGAGATGGTTGAAGTAAGAGATGAAGTAGAGTGGCTAAAAAAATATATATATTTGCAGCAAACAAGGCTAAAACATACTTTTCGCTGTGAAATAAATGTTGAACCGGAAATATTGGATTTCAAGATTCATAAACTTCTCCTGCAACCTTTTATTGAAAATGCAATAATTCACGGTTTTGAAGGGATGAAGCGTGAACACATACTGAAAATTGATATGAAGCTGGAAGGAAGTTTTCTTTGCATTACTATAAAAGATAACGGCAAGGGAATAGAAGCTTCTATGGTAGAGAGTTTTAATAACAGAGATTTCAAGGAACCGGAAAGTAACCATATAGGTGTGGAAAATGCTATATCAAGGTTATATATGTATTATGGAGAACAGATAAGTGTTAAGTTTGCCAGCACTTTAGGGGAGGGAACGGAGGTTACTATTCTTATACCAAGCAGGGGGGAATCGCTATGAGAATTGTAGTTGTAGAAGATGAAATAAGGATTAGAGAAGGAATTTGCAATTTAATCGGTAAAATGTTTCCGAATCATCAGGTAGCGGGGAGTGCAGAAAACGGAGAAGAAGGCCTGAAGCTTATACTGAGAGAAAACCCTGATCTTATTATTACTGATGTTAAGATGCCATTGATGGATGGCCTTAAAATGCTTTCCTTAGCATATCAAAATGAGAAGAAGATAAAAAGCAAAGCTATTGTTTTAAGTGCATATGCAGAATTTTCATACGCTCAGCAGGCAATGCGGTGGGGGGTAAGCGAATATCTTATTAAGCCGCTGGTAGTGGGAGAGTTTGTTCAGGCTATCAAAAACATAGAGAAGCAGAATATAGAAGAGGAAAAACAAAACCCGGAAATCCTGGGCAGACTTGATAACATTCTGTTTGGGATTATTTTCGGCAGTATTGATGTTGATGAAAATCTGTGCAGTTATCTGAAAGAAAAATATAATTTTCATGATGATACCCAATTTAGCGAGGTTCAGGTATATTTGGGCAATCAATATTCAGAAAACATCAGCAAAGTGCGAAAAGATATAGAAAGGTTTTTATCATCGAATAAGGATTTAAGCTACTGCCTTTTGGAGATACCAAAGGAAAAAATGCTTCTTTGCATATTGTATGGGTATAAGAACCGGAGTGATATTGAAAGATGGTTCCAAAACGGAGTTATAGCAAAAACTCATGGAACAGGGGTTCCTGATAATAGTTATGGCTGGATTAATGCAACCGATATAAAAGAATTAAAAAACAGCTATTATACCTTGCTTAAGTATATGGACTGGAATATATCCTTCGGCGATAAAATCATGATATCTTACCCCAAAATTCTGCAGGTGAGAACATCCATATGCATTTACCCTAATGATATTGAAATGCGTTTAAAAGCGGCTTTATGTTCATTTAACAGAGATGCAGTATTAAAATGTATTAATAGTTTTAATGATTACTTCCACAGCGGACAAATATATGATCCAAAGGAAATCAAGGAAAGCTATGTCAGATTTTTATGGGCTATGATAAATGTAGCTAAGGAAATCGGTGTATTGAACTATGATCAACTGGAGCAGCAGAAAATTCTCGAAAGGATTATGGGAGCGGTAAACAGAAAAGAATTGAAGGAAGTTACGGAAGAAATATTCAATATGATTGAAAAAGATGAAAAACAAAGCGAAGAACAACTTAGTATAAATGTCAAGAGAGCAAAAAGCATGATTATGGAGTATTATCAAACAGGAATTAATCTGGAGGAGATTGCAGCGAAACTAAATCTGACACCGGAATATCTCGGGATGCAATTCCATAAGGAAATTGGTGTTAAGTTCAGTACATATATTAAGGAGTACAGAATAGCAAAGGCAAAGGAGTTATTAATAGGCAGTGAATTGAAAATTTGTGAAGTAGCTGAGAAAGTTGGATATTCAGATGCAAAGTATTTCAGTCGTGTTTTCCGGGAAATAGCCGGACAGCTGCCTTTAGAGTATAGAAGAGCAAATAGATAATATAAATTAGAATGGTTTATTTCGTTAGATTTTTAAAACAACATGCCTAAAACTAGCAACCGGCGGGTTAAGGGCTTCTTTAATTATACATGTATTATATCTTAGAAATTTCATCCTTTATTAGTTTTATAGAGTTTATCAATGCTTAGAAATCTCAACCTTTTTTAGTTTTATAGAGTTTTTATAATGATAAAGATTACTTATAATAAAATTGTAAAATGAAAAAAATCTGTTAACTTATATCAATAAACCTGAAAACTTTTGGTAAGAATAAA
>JAAYTR010000076.1 GCA_012523685.1 Clostridiaceae bacterium
AAAACACCTATGTAGGCTTGAGAACGATCTAAAACTAATGGTTCCCGATTTTGTAGTTTCATTGCTGCGTTAATGCCTGCCATAAGACCCTGGGCTGCGGCCTCTTCGTAACCGGAGCTGCCATTAATCTGGCCGGCAAAAAACAGACCCTCTATTCCCTTTATTTCCAACGATAATTTAAGCTGAGCCGGATTTATACAATCGTACTCTATAGCATACGCCGGTCTCATAATCTGGGCTTTTTCCAGCCCCGGCAAAGATCTTACCATTTTCAGCTGTACATCCTCCGGCATACTGGTACTCATTCCCTGAAGATATACTTCCTTTGTCCCCAGACCCATTGGCTCAACAAAAACCTGATGACTTTCTTTGTCAGCAAAACGCACAATCTTATCCTCAATAGACGGGCAGTATCTTGCCCCTATTCCTTTGATTTCACCACTATACATTGGTGCTCTGTGAAGATTCTCTCGGATAATTCTATGAGTTTCGGCTGTAGTATGAGTCATATAACAGGGTACCTGCTCTATCTGCAATTCACCCGACATAAAGGAAAATGGTACTATGTCTTCATCGCCGGGCTGTTCAATCAATTTAGAATAGTCTATGCTGCGCTCATTTATACGAGGAGGTGTTCCGGTTTTAAAACGCAACAGTTCAATACCCAGCTCTTCTAAGCTGTCCGACAGTCTGTTTGCAGGCAATAGTCCGTCAGGCCCGCTGCTTATTTTACTTTCTCCTATAATTATGTTTGCATTAAGATATGTTCCTGTTGTTAAAATAAGAATCCTGCAATAAAAAACCGTACCTGTATGGATCCGTATTCCTTTTATTTTCTGGTTTTCACACAAAATCCCGGTAACTTCAGCTTGTTTTATTTCCAGATTCTCCTGAGCTTCCAGAACATACTTCATGTAATCGCTATATGCCCGTCTGTCAATCTGGGCTCTTAAAGAATATACAGCAGGCCCTTTTGCTCTGTTAAGAATTTTAGACTGAATAAAATTTGCATCAGCCGAAATACCCATTTGTCCGCCTAAAGCATCCACTTCTCTGACCAGCTGCCCTTTTGCTGTTCCTCCAATGTTGGGATTACAGGGCATATTTGCAATATTATCAAGATTAAGAGTAAATATTGCCGTGCTAAAACCCAGCCGGGCAGTGGCCAAAGCCGCCTCACAGCCTGCATGACCTGCTCCTACCACAATTACATCGTATTCTCCTCCGATAAAATCCTTCATATATATCACCTTGATTATATATCCGTTTAACTCTTTCCTGAGTGCCCTTTTGTCATTCTGAGCGCTCCTTTTTGTCCCCCTGTCATTCTGAGCGCTCTCTTTTGTCATTCTGAGCGTCAGCGAAGAATCTTATGTGTTGACATGTAAGATCCTTCGATTCCACTGCGTTCGGCTTAGGATGGCATCCCCTCTGTCATTCTGAATGGAGCGAAGCGTAATGAAGAATCTTTGGCGTTGACGTTTAAGATCCTTCGCTGACGCTCAGGATGACATAAAGGAGGCTACCGCTGTGCTTAGGATGATAGCTTGAACAAACGTAATTAAAGCGGCGTGGCTGCTGCGATTTAAAGCGGAGCACGGATTGCGGAGCGAGCGCGACTAGAAACCGGATGTTGGAGATGGAGCGCTAAATCGCAGCAGTCTACAGCCGCTCCACTGTTTAACGCAGAAAGATCCTTCGCTGACGCTATAGAGTGGGTCAGTGGGTTTCCCCACCTTCCCCTCATCAAACCGTACGTGAGGTTCTCCCTCATACGGCTTTCCGACATTCTTCACCATCAGCATGCATTATCCCGCAAGCCGTAAAAGTCCCTCTGCCATGAGGAAGCCCCGCACCTTCGTAATTTCTGCAAGATGCCTTCTATTCTTCCTCTTCTTGTTATACCAAATGGTAAACCTTTTATGAATATACCAGTCTACCTTCGCTAACCATCCCCAGGCTGTTTTTAGTCCATAGTAATTACGCCAGCCTCGTAAGATGGGGTTCAGTTCTTTTACCAGTTCCGGCAGACTCCTTTTGAGAGCACTGCGTTTACCTATTGCTTCTTTTACCCTGAGCCTCATCTTCTTCATAGCTTTGTTTGAGGGAAACTGATACGTAGTATAATACCTTATTCCCTCTCTCGTGAATCCAGAAATCCTTCTGTGGTGCATCCCAAGGAAATCAAATCCCTCTTTTCCGTCCCACATCGACACTAACTTCGTCTTCTCAGGATTCAGCTTCAATTCAAGGCGCTTCATAACAGCCTTTATGAAATTAATCGTATGGTTTGCCTCTTTCTTGGTGCGGCATATCACTACAATGTCATCCGCATATCTAACAAGTGTTCCTAAGTGGCTGCCCTCTCTAGCCCAGCGCGTATCCAGATAATTGAGATAAATATTAGATAGCAGAGGTGATATCACTCCTCCTTGTGGACTACCTATATCCGTACCCGTATACCCTGTTTCTGTCATGACTCCGGCCTTTAGCCATTGCCTTATCAGTTTCAGCATCCGGCGGTCACTAATTCGCATGCCTACAAGCAACATTAGCTTATCATGATTGATGGTATCGAAATATGATTGTATGTCCACATCAACAACCCACCAATTCCTACCGTTGCACGCTTTCCGTACCGCTTCCAGTGCCTGTCGTGCACTGCGCTTTGGGCGAAATCCGTAAGATACGTCCTTGAAATCTGCCTCATATACAGGTTCCAATACAAGTTTCGCTGCCATTTGTACTATTCGGTCTTTTATTACCGGAATTCCCAATAGCCTCATCTTGCCATTTCCCTTTGAAATGTACGCTCTTCTTACCGGCTGTGGTCTGTATTTGCCGTTCTTTAGTTCAGTCTCAATCTCTGCTAGAAGTTTTCCGACTCCGTATGCTTCAATGTCACTGATACTCTTCCCGTCTATACCTCCACGGCCACCACTGGCTCTGACTCTTTTCCATGACTCTTCCAGAATATCCCTACGGTATACTTTGTCATAGAGTGCATGGAACTTCCTCTTGCTGTTTAACTTGGCTGATTGGTAAAGTTTCCTTTGAAGTTGTCGAACTTTTCCTATGGTGTTGTTAGCCTTTTGGGCATTCACTCGCTCTTACCTCCTCCAGAAACACGAATGAAGCAGGGTCCCTTCCCTCTATACGGTTTTGTTGTCCGTATATTCATAGGTACTATGAACCCCTCTGACTCCCTCCTTGCAGAACTACACTTTCACATCTCTGCTTATATGCATTCTCTTTACGGTTGCCCGTGCAAGGTAGGACCTCTCCAGTTCCAGATTATACTTTCTTTGCATACCGTTTCCCATACACCGGAGGATTCTTCGATGGTGCCCCAAGTTCTTCCCATCTTCCATGGCCTTCGCCCCATCCTGCATGGCTCGGCTTCCTCTTGTTCCCTGTTCTCAGGGTTCTCTGTAACGATGCGGCAGAATTCACTTTATGTTACGGTCTGCACTTTTGCTTGCCTGCTATTACATCAGGCCATCCCGCTTAGCACCCCGCATTACTGCGACGCACCGGGACTTGCTACCCGGCTCCTTGGCGATTACCGGGACCGGACTTTCACCGGCTAGCACAATCTAGCTTGCTGGACACACCAGAATGACA
>JAAYTR010000077.1 GCA_012523685.1 Clostridiaceae bacterium
TGGGAGGATTGAAGCCCTACATCATCTGTAAAAATGGTGTAGCCAGAACGTTTCAAAATATACGACTGTTTAAGGATTTGACTGTACTTGATAATGTTCGTATCGCCATGCATAAAAATGTTAAGTACGGCTTATTTTCAAGTTTCTTTCATCTGCCTGCCTACACCAGGGAGGAAGATGAGCTTATTAAACAGAGTATGGAGTTACTTGAAATCCTCAAGCTTGACCATAAAAAAGATGAGCTTGCGAAAAATCTTCCCTATGGTGAACAGCGACACCTGGAAATAGCCCGTGCTCTTGCTACTAATCCCTCTCTCCTGTTGCTGGATGAACCTGCTGCGGGAATGAACCCGGCCGAGACCGCCCAATTAACTGAATTAATCGGTTGGATTAGAGAAAAATTCAATTTAACCATCCTCCTTATTGAGCATGATATGTCATTGGTTATGGGAATTTGTGAGCGTATTTATGTGCTGGACTATGGGATGGTTATAGCAAGCGGTACTCCTGACGAAATTAAAACAAATGAACGTGTTATTAAAGCTTATTTGGGGGAGGATTTGAACAATGCTTGAAATTAAGAATATAAATGTACATTTCGGCGTAATCCATGCCCTGAAAGGCATTTCTCTTACTGTAAATGAAGGTGAAATTGTTACCCTTATAGGTGCAAACGGTGCGGGAAAGACCACCACATTGCGTACTATCTCAGGATTAAAAAAGCCTACAGACGGCAGTATTCTGCTTGAAGGAAAGGATATTACCGGTACAAGTGCACAAGATAGGGTAATGATGGGCATTTCTCAGTCTCCGGAAGGTCGCCGAGTCTTTTCAGCGATGACTGTTTTAGAAAATCTGGAGTTAGGTGCATACCTTCGCCGCGATAAAAAAGAAATTGCGAAGGATTTAGAAAAAGTATACAACCATTTCCCCATACTGGCCGACCGGAAAAAGCAGACTGCCGGTACATTGTCAGGAGGCGAGCAGCAAATGCTTGCTATAGGCCGCGCAATGATGAGCCGCCCGAGAATACTTCTTCTCGATGAGCCGTCTATGGGACTTGCTCCATTGTTTGTTCAGGAAATTTTTAATATAATTAGAGATATAAACAAAGCTGGAACGACCATTCTTTTGGTTGAACAAAATGCCAGCATGGCACTGCAAATTGCACATCGTGCTTATGTAATTGAGACGGGTTCTATTGTCCTGTCCGGTACAGGATCTGAACTCATGCAAAGTGATGATATCAAAAAAGCGTATTTAGGAGGTTAGCATTATGTTTGTAAGGACTAAGATGACTTCGAATCCTTTCACTATCTCTGCAGACCAGACTATTCCCGACGCGCATGAAATTATGACCGAAAACGGTGTAAAACGTCTGCCTGTTATGAAAAATGGAAAACTCGTGGGAGTAGTATCAAGGGAGGACATTGCTCAGGCTTCCCCCTCCAAGGCAACTTCCTTCAGCATGGGTGAAATCACGTATTTGCTCTCTAAAACAAAAATCAGCCAAATAATGAACAAGAACCCTGTTACTATATCATCAAACGCACTACTCGAAGAAGCTGCTATATTGATGAGAGATAATGATGTAAGTTTCCTTCCAGTCGTAGATGATGGCAAACTGGTAGGAATTATTACCGAAAGTAATATCTTTGATGCGTTTATAGAACTTTTAGCTTTCCGTGAGCCCGGCACAAGGCTTACAGTCGAAGCATATGATAAACCTGGAATTATGGCAAACTTAACGGGTATTATTGGGGAATTTGGTGCCAATATAACTCATGTAGCCGTATATCGCGGTACCGGCGGCAAGAGTTCTGTGGTGATCGGAATAAATTCATTGAATACAGCTGAAATGGAAAAATCCATTGAAGACCATGGCTATAAAATCTTATATAAATTGCAAAACAAGTAATATTTTATAAAGAGATTCCATTTAAGGTTCCGGGTAAGGCTAGCAGCCTTACCCGGAGCTTTCTTTTTAATGCGGACGGGTGGCTTAAATTAAAATTTATTTAAGTACCCCATTCTTTATAAGCGAGCTTTCGAAAGTATATATTGAGGTATGTTTTAATGAGAGAAATAGATAAAAGCGCAATTAAAGCACAAAATGATAAGACTTTCCTTGAAGAATTTATATACCAGTATGAACCGTTTATTATGCATCTGACTAATAAAATATTGGGCGGATATGTAAGTAGAAGTGACGATCAATGGTCAGTGTCATTATCGGCTTTTAATGAGGCTGTAAAGTCATATTCCTTTGAAAAGGGCAGTTTTATTCCTTTTGCAGAAAAGGTTATAAGAAGAAGGCTTTATGACTACATAAGAAAGCAATCAAATCTTTCCCCTGAGGTAGGTGCATTTGCCTATTTTACTCCTGTAAGTTATGTCAGTCTGGATGTTAATCCTTCCATAGAATATTCTATTAATCTATTTGATAGAGTATTAACTTATAAATCTGTAAATGATGACGGTAAAGAAATTGTTGAAAATCTTAATCTTAAGAATAAAAAGATTGCGAAGGCTTTGGAAGAAACTTTGAACAAGATAGTAGAAGAAGGCTATATAACAAAGGATGAAAATGCTGGTGTTGTGATTTCCATATCAGACTCTTCAAAGGCAGAGGTCCTAGTAAAAGAGATCATGGAAAAAACAGAGAAATGTCTTGAAAAATGTCTTGCCGAAAATGATGAAACAGATGAAATCGAAGTCGATGTTGAGGTAGAAGCAGTCGGGCGCGAAAGAGTAAAAGAAGCTCGTAAATTGGGAATAACCCCGGGTAAGCTTAATTTGATTGAAAAATTAAGAGACAGCACTGATAATCCTGAGGATTTTATCATCGAAGATTGGATGGATAAATCAGTAAAAGAAATTAATAAAGCCGTTAAAGAAAACAGAAAGAACAAAAAGACTGAAGAGAATATTGATAATACTGATGACGAAAAAGACGACGAAAAAGATAAAAAAGATGCTGAAGAAGACGAAGACGAGAATGAAGGTAATACCAATAAGCCTGTAAAAGAAAAGAATAAGGAAAAAAATAAAAATAAGGACAAAGAGAAAAGCGACAATTGCAAAGTCATAGACCGCTACGATGATGACGACGACGATGACGATGGCGATGGCGATGATAGGTTTGAAAAAGAAAAGAACAAGGAAAAGAACTCCGAAGGCAAAAAGAATAATGGTAAAAATATTGGCAATGATGATGACGATGTAGATGATGAGAACGGCAAAAATAGTAAGAACAGCAATAAGAACAATAGTAAAAATAACAATAAGAAAGATAAATCTAATAACGGTAAATCAAAGAAAAATAATTGATTCAACAATTCTTTAATCCTATAAGTAGTTTTGTGTTAATAAGAGAGCCTTCCAGATTGATGTAATTAAATCATTAATTTGGGAGGCTTTTTATATAAAGAAATCAAATCTATAAGTTTACCTATTGACATATTAACCACTATTGAATATTATATAGTAGTAGACAGTAACCATTAATGTTTTTTAGGAGGTAGATTTGAATACACAATATAAAAAAGGCGTCCTAGAGCTGTGCGTAATGTCAATTCTGAAGCGTCGTGATTGCTATGGATATGAGATATCGGAAAACCTCTCAAAACATATTGATATTGCGGATGGTACAGTTTACCCGATTCTCAGAAAACTAAAAAGTGACGGATTGGTTACCACATATCTTTCGGAGGATAGCGGAGGGCCTCCCAGAAAGTACTACTCCCTTACGGCGCTTGGGCTTGAAACATATGAAGCTGATAAAAAAGAATACCTTAGTTTCGCAAAAACCGTAGAAACCTTATTGGAGGATGAAGATCATGACAAAAAGTGAATTTCTATTACAGCTAAAGAATGAGCTTAAAAAAAATAATATTTCAGATACAGATGATATTCTGAGTGAATATGAACAGCACTTTGCATTTAAGTGTGCTGACGGTTTTTCTGAAGAAGAGATTGCAGCAAAACTGGGAGACCCGGCTGAGCTGGCATCACAGTTTACACCAAATACTTCACAAAAAAAATATTACGGAAGAAAGACTGTAACCGTTATTGGAATGGTATTTGCTGATCTTTTTGCCGGTGCCTTCTTTTTGATTTTCTTTATTTTTGCAGCAGTTATGGGAGTTGTTACTATCGCAGCAGCCGTTATTGGCATCTGCCTTTTGGCGGGATACAACTTTAATAATCTTATTCCTGGCATGCCTTATTTGTGTGCTCTTATTTATGCAGTTTCCCTTCTGGCATTTGCTATACTGTCGGCAGCTGCTTGTCTGTACTTTATTGTTTTTACCAGACAGCTCATGCGTTCTTACAAGAGATTTCATATTAATGTAATAGCAGGTTCAGCCGGAAAGGCAACACTTCCTTCATTGCCTGTATATCCCCTCTTGTCTGCCAGGGTTAAGCGGCGAATGAGGATGATTGTCCTGTCCTCTCTTACTGTATTCGCTGTCAGCTTAGTTGTAGGATATATTATATCTACAATAATGGCAGGCAATCTTGAATTTTGGCATGTATGGGGATGGTTTGCGAAATGAAAGCAGTTGTAATAACAGGAGCATCTTCCGGAATTGGCTTCGAAATTGCCCGTCTTTTATCTAAAAATTACCTTGTTATTGGCATAGGGCGAAGCAAAACAAACTGTAAAAATGCAAAAGATGCAATACTTAACGAGAACCCGGATGCAAAAATAGTTTATTTCATTGCTGATCTTATACAACAAAATGAAGTAAACCGTGTTGCAGATGAAATCATTGCTTATCTTGAAAGCAGTAATAACAGCAAGCTCTATGCCCTTGTAAATAACGCCGGTTGCGTCAGAAGCTGGTACACGACCTCCGAGGAAGGTTATGAACAGCAATTTTCTCTGAACCATCTTGCAGGATTTTTGCTTACCTACAGACTTCTCCCCCTTATCATTAAGGCAGAAGGGAGAATTATCATGACAGGCAGCCAATCCCATAAGGGTATCAAGATGCATTGGGACGACGTTATGCTAAGGAAAAAATATAATCCTTTGACAGCATATAAACAATCTAAGCTGTGCAATATTTTGTTTGCCAGAGGCTTGAATGACAGACTTGGAAATACAGGTGTCAAGGCTTATGTTGTAGATCCGGGGCTTGTCAAAACCGATATTGGAAACAAACAGACCGGAGGCATTGTAAACCTGATTTGGTCAATTCGCAAAAAACATGGTGTCTCACCAAAAGTTCCTGCAAAAACATATGAGTTCCTGATTGAAAAGCATCCGGCACCTCCAGGTCTATACTATTGTTTATGTAAGGAAAAAGCGTACAGCAGGCAAGTTACCAGCGAAAATGCAGACAGACTGTTTGTACTTAGCAGGAAGTTATGCGGAATCTAATATGATTGATAGGAGAAATGTTATGAACGTTATGATAACAGGAGCAAGCGGTGGCCTGGGCAGGGTATTAGCCACTGAATGCGCCATGCGCGGATACAATTTATTTTTAACCGATATTAACCGGGCGGGGTTATTATCACTGAAACAGGGGCTTGAAAGACAGTATAAAGTATGTATTGCAGCTAAAGCCTGTGATTTGACAAAGTCAGAGAGTGTTGACGAGCTGGTGTCTTTCATTGATTTGCATGGTATTAGATTTGATATGCTCATAAATGTTGCAGGTATAGATTTCGAAGGCGGTTTTCTCGGGCAGGAACGGGAAAAGATTACTAAAATTGTTGCACTTAATAACGAAGCTGCCTTAAGGATTACCCATGATATTTTATTGCGTCGGAGACCCGGGAGACAATTTGTTCTGATTTTTGTGTCAAGCCTTGCATCAATGTATCCAATGCCGTTAAAGGCTACATATGCAGCTTCCAAGAGATTTTTATTAGACTTTGCATTAGCTCTGAGGCAGGAGCTTAAAAACCAGAATGCTACTGTCTTAACCCTGTGTCCAGGTGGATTGGTTACTACTAAAGAAGCAATGCGGGGCATCTCAGCTCAAGGTTTCTGGGGTAATGCCACAACAAACTCATTGGAGATTGTAGCACGTAAGACTATTAATCATGCCCTTAAGGGTAAAAGCATATATATTCCCGGTTTACTCAACAGAACTCTTTCCCTTCTCGGAAAGATTCTTCCCCGCTCCTTGATAGCAGCTTTAATATACCTCAGGTGGAGTAAAGCTCAGGTTAAGTGGCTAAGATGAAAGAGAGGTTTTTGAATTTTACTGAATTCTACGTTCTAACTTTAAGCTTTTTATATAAGCTTAGCCCAACCAATAAAAGGAACGGAAATAATATGGCATAGAGTATTCCTTTTCTCAAATCATCATTATATGCTCCTGAAACCATTCCAACAACAGTTGGGCCTGCAGAACATCCCAAATCTCCGGCTAGAGCCAATAATGCGAACATAGCAGTTCCGCCTCTCGGGATTCCTTTCGCAGCTATGCTAAATGTACCCGGCCATAATATACCGACTGACAAACCTATAATCCCGACACCTATAAATCCGACAGCTGGGTTTGAAGATAAAGATGCGAGCAAATATCCTGTTATGCATAAAACGCCGCTTCCCACCATGAACCTATGTAAGCTGATTTTTTCACTATATTTTGAATAGAATACTCTTGAAATCCCCATAAATGTTGCAAACAGGCATGGTCCTGCTAAATCACCGATTGTCTTTGATACTTTCAGGCCTGATTCGGCAAATGCCGATGCCCATTGACTCATTGAATGTTCAGAAGCTCCAGAACAAATCATAAGAATAATAAACAGCCAAAACAGCTTGTTCTTAAACATTTCAAAAAGAGGCATTTTTTCTGCTTCATCAACCAAAACAGCAATAGGCACCTTTGAAAAA
>JAAYTR010000004.1 GCA_012523685.1 Clostridiaceae bacterium
AGTACGGAATCCCATGCACAATTTACCCTGACTGATATCCATTTTCTCATCTATCTTTCTGACTTCATTAATATCTTTATATACATTTGTAGGTTTGAGCTTTTTAACATTCCCCCTGTCAGCTGTCATAAAACCATCTATAAAACGCTGAATGCTTTTGTCATCAACTTCCCCGGAAATGTACGCATAGGCGGGATAGGTTTTGATCATTTCTTCGTATATACGCAGCGTATTTTGAGGATTAAGCAAAAGAACATCTTCTTCGGTTCCATCCTCAGGTATTGCGTAAGGCTCATCAACACACATCTCCTCTATACATCTTGACAGGGAAAAACGCATTTTGTCATTTACTCTGCTTCGTATATAATCCACCATGTTATCTCTTTCCTGTCTGAACAATGACCCTTTGAAGCCACCGTTCTCTATAAGAGGCTTTTCAAGCATGCACATTAAAAGATCGCTGCACTGATCAAAAAGTCTTTCGCCTTTAGTATATCTGTCAGATATATGCGACATATGGAATCCAATAAACTGGCGTTCTCCCTTTTTTGTAACACCCCCGTCTATATCGGCGCCATATAGCTCCTCAAGCTTGCCTTCAAGTTCCTTAACACTTGGATAGCTTTCACAGCCTCTCTTCATCATCAAAGGAAGAATAGCGTTGCCACTGGCTCTCTCTTTAGACAGGTCATCCACAAAAAACAAATCTACTCTTGATGTTTTGAATTTATCCGAATTTATTCGATAAAAAGTTATACCATTTTTTACAGCCAGCTTCTCAGCTGTTGTTTTCCCGGCTGACAATCCCATTAATACTCCTCCTTAAAGTTGCTTTCATGATATTTTTTCTAATTCCTGATATCTTATACCTTATCAGTCATAAGAATTAAAGTCTAGGATTTTTCTTCTCTTTTTTTTTAGTTTATGGTAAGATATAGAAACGGCATGAATTCATTGTGGGGGTATGGTCACAGGTGTTATTTCTTAACTTGGAAAACCAGTTGCTTCTCATTATGGTTTTAACTTTTTCGTTTTGGCTTTTTATCAACGCTTTTGTAATAAAGCTCCAGCCCATGAAAACCAGGGCATTTGGAATGTCTTTTATTATTCCATTATTTATGACCTCCGCTTCATTTTTAATATCGGTATATAATAAATCTGATGCCATATCCCTGTTTGTTCTAGCCCATGTGTTGCTGTTGATTAACTGTACCGCTATCATGCTTTTTAAAAAAGATGCCGATTCATTAAAAGCATTTTCCATTATTCCTTATATATTAGTAGGATTAGGCTTCTATCTTTCATCAACGTCAATTTACCCGCATCTGTTCTGGGTCATCAGGTTCTTAACACTTGTAACCCTTGTAATAAATTTAGTCCTGTTGATAAATACGATGTTTCATAAGGAAAAAGATCAGGCCATGGGCTATGCAGGCCTTTTCATCCTGTCCTTTGCTACCGGACTGATGCTTATGTCGGGTATGGTCAGTGGAGAAGCCCTGTTATTAATGGCTCTGGGATACATATGCTGTACTGTTTATATATACAAAAACGCTCTGGGCAATTTCTTCAAGGAATACAAGCAGTCGACTGAAGCGCTTAAACGCATGAACTCGTCAATACAAACAGAAGTTATAAAAAGAGTCGAAGCAATCGAACGCTCCAACAGAAAGTTATTGGAGAAATCTAGAACTGATAGCATGACAGGGCTGCTGGTTAAACCGGCTATAATAGAAAAACTGGAAGCCTTTATAGCACGCGCGCCTAAGAGTACAATTTCTATCCTGATGTTCGACGTGGACAGATTTAAACAGATAAATGATACACTGGGTCACCAGATTGGCGATCAATGCATACGAAATATTACAAGCCTTATTCAGACATCTTTCAGGAAAGACGATATTGCTGGCAGATTCGGCGGTGACGAATTTATTGTTCTCCTGCCTGATACCACAGCCGTAAAAGCATTCCTTATAGCCGACCGGTTCAGAGAACTGATTCAAAACAAATCAAATCCTGAGATAACCATTTCAGTGGGGATATCTAATTATCCTGCCGATGGTAATACTGCCCCGGCACTTATTGAAGCAGCTGATAAAGCACTTTATTCATCGAAACAAAAAGGGAGAAACGCAGTAACCCTTTTTTCCACTCTAAATTAATGTCTTTACGGACCATATATTAGAAATCCATTAGAACTTTATTAAACTATGGTTTTATCACTTGAACAGGGTTCAGCACTTTGATATATTCAAAATGCCTTCCAGTTTCAGGTTATAATTTATCAGGAGGCAGAATGCT
The DNA here is from genome assembly GCA_012523685.1 of Clostridiaceae bacterium. Taxonomy (GTDB): domain Bacteria; phylum Bacillota; class Clostridia; order DSM-8532; family DSM-8532; genus DTU059. The sequence goes on from JAAYTR010000004.1 coordinate 2,302, forward strand.
CGGGTGGTGTATATATGAACCGGTCAGAATATTTAATGGCGTTATACGATGCGTTGAATGACATACCTGTACAGGAAAGAACTGATATTGTCAGCGAGTATCAGGAATATTTCAGAAGCGAAACCGAAAAGGGGCGTACCGAAGAAGAAATCAGTTTATCGCTGGGTGAC
>JAAYTR010000078.1 GCA_012523685.1 Clostridiaceae bacterium
ATTTTCAAACGCGCTGTAAATTCTGTTTATTTTATATGAATCATTAACCGGGATTTGAATTTCAGCCGGGAATTTCCCGTTGAAGGAATTAAGAATTACCAGGGCTTCCTTCTTGTCAGCAGACTCTCTTACAACTGCCTGCCATCCCTTTGGATTACGGTAGCTTTTTATGCCTGAGCCGTAAAACCTGGTTGAACCATTCATAATAATGTCGGAGACTGAATTATAGAAACTAATCCCTTCATCGACCAAGTCCCATTGCTCCTCATTTAAATCGTAAACATCGCCGGACAGGCACATAACACCAAGGAAGGTGTTGGCAATTGAGTACACAATTCTCTTTCTGCTGTCTGATTTTCTGAGTACTGCCCAAATCTGGGACTGGCATGGATTAATTACCCGGTGGAGATTGGCTGCGATAATGGGGATCTCTTCACATTCATGGGCATCAGAAAATGAAGCTATGTCGCATAATGCCATCATTGAAGGTTCAAGCCGATGTCCTCCCGATGAACAGTTTTCAATAATAATATCGGGTATTTCCTCCCTGATTCTTTTGAAAAAGGCCTGGGAGGCAAGCACTCTCTGCCTTAAGCCTTCTCCAAGAGATTCATTTCCGTCACAGCCAACACCTATGGTTTCATTGTAATCTACCTTGAGATATTTAAAACCGTATTTTTTAAGCATCAATATTACTTTTTCATATAGATAATCGTTAACCCAAGGGTCGCACATATCCCAAAAACGTCTGACTCCTGAAGTGATAACCTTTCCGTTTCTCTTTAAAAGGTGATCATAGTTCTCATAAGCTTTTGCCTTCAGACAGCAATTTTCAAACTCAAACCAGATTCCCGGAATCATTCCGGCTTCTTTAATCATGCGTACTGTTTCTTCAAGGCCCTGAGGAAATAACTCAGGACTGACAATCCAATCTCCTACTGTAGTATCCCATCCGTTTTCCTTATCTGCACTCCAGCCTGCGTCGATAACAAAAACATCCACTCCCCTGTTTTTTATAATATAGAGGATTTTTTTAATACTATCATGGGATGGATACCCCCAGGTAGTGCAGAATTCATTAAATATAACCGGCAGTCTTTCAAACTTGTTAATCCTGTCAAAATGTTGTCTTTGTATTGTTAATAGTCTTTGTGATACCTCATCTATACTACCGCAGCCAACTGTTAAATAGGCTGATGGTGTCTCAAATTCCTCGCCGGGCTTCAATGTTTTCATCCAGTGGCCGAAGTCGTAGTCTGCTATACCGCCTGATACACATAAAGCGTCATCCCGCCTGTATAATTCCATCTGCCAGGAGGATGCGCATGCAAGCTGCACCGCCCAAATAACTCCTTCACCAGTGTCTTCCACAGCAACAAAAGGAAAATACTTTCGTACCGGCATGGAGCCAATCTGACCGAATTTTTCTGCCCTTACGCCATGCTGTGACCAGGACGGCTCAAGCTGCAAGTCTTCAACCGTTTCAGTTATGAGTCTTCCCTCATTGCTCCAGCAGCTGCGGATTCTATGGATATTAATTTGTTCAGAAGCTTCACCGTCAACAAATGGAGTTATTCCTCCCAAAGAGAAGCTGGACAGCATTTCCAGATCGATGGGATAATCGGATTTATTGGAAAACACCGTTTTTACTTCAAAGGCTTCCAGCCCTTCAGTATATGTCAATATATGAGTGACATAATGTCCTCTGTTGTTTTTTAAGACAGTGGTTATCCTTTGGCGGCCATTTTCATTTTCTGCCTGTTGACTATCATATCTAAACTCAGAAGTAGTTTGTCCATTCCTCATGGTATGACCGTTAGCAAAGCCTCCTGAAAAATCATCGCCTCTGATATGAGCCTGAACGATTGAATCCAGGCTATAGTTTTTCTTTGCTCCAGCCTTGTCTTTTAAAGCGGCCGGCAACACTTCCAGACCGACTTTACCGTCTTCACCGATCAAATACTTAACCAGAATATCAGATAAGACAAACTCTGATAGGACCTTGTTCATTTTAACTCTCCTTTTGTTCATTTGTATTAAGACTGTATATTGCAAAGGCAAGTGTTATGCAATTTTGAATTGTGATATTGTTTTTTCCAATTCCTCCGCCATACTGCTCAATTCTTCTGCAAGGGCAGATAAGGCTTGTGCGGATGCAATCTGTTCCTCAGTACTTGCAGCTACCTCCTCAGACGTTGCCGCAGCTTCTTCTGAAACTGCTGAGACATTTTCCATGGTTGACATAACAATAGTCTTGGAATCCAACACTACCTTTAATGAGTTCTCAACTTCTTTTATCATCTGGGATATTGCTTCCATTGAACTAAAAATAGTCTTAAATGAATTGTCGGTTTCATAAACTGCTTCCATTTGTTTGCCAACTATCGAGCTTGAACGGTTTGCAGCATCAACGGTGATTTCAGTCTTTGTCTGTATCCTTTGTATAATGCTGCTTATCATTACCGAGGCATCCTTTGATTGATCTGCAAGTTTCTTAACCTCTTCTGCAACCACGGCAAAACCGCGCCCGGCTTCACCCGCTCTGGCAGCCTCAATTGCAGCATTCAATGAGAGCAGGTTGGTTTGTTCGGATATGCCCGCAATTAAGTTCGTAATATTTTTTATTTCTTTCATGTCTTCATTAAGGCTGTTTATATCATCGATAATTTGTGCTGAAACAGATTTGGTTTCCATAGCCTTGTCATTAAGGGATTTTACCGCTACCAGAGCAATCTCACTCAACTTTTGAGTATCATATACCACCCCGGCCACACTGTTTATATCATCACTGACCTTATTAATATTGTCAGAAAGATCGTTGAGCTGCATAACCCCTGTCGATATGTCATTTGCCTGCTGAGATGAACCACTGGCGATTTCCCCGATACTGACTGCCACCTGGTCTGAATTGGTATGGGTCAGCTCTGATAACCGTGCAATGTCTGAAGCATTGTTTATAACCTTACGGGCCGAATTGCTGCTCTTTAAAATAAGTTCCTTTATGTTTTCGGTCATTTCCCCGAAATTGGAAAGGACTGCCGCCAGCTCATCCTTTTTATCATCTTTTACATCAAAAGCCAGATCCCCCTGCTTGGCCAAATGCATCAGATCAACCAGCTTTTTTAGAGGGGACGATATGCTGCCTGTAATCACATAAGACATTAGTAACGCAATAATAAGACAGCCTACGGCTAACAGCCTGATCATATCGCCGAGGGATTTTGACTCCTGACGAAGATATGAATAAGGTATTATCGCCGTAACAAACCAATCGCCTTCACCTATTCTGGAATATGACAAAAGATGATTCTGTCCGTTTAGCTTATATATAGATTGTGATTTTGATTCTTCGGATTCAAGAATATTCTTTATGAGCGAATCCTCCGCAAAATGCTCCCCGGGTTCAACTGTAGAGTCCTTATCTGCTATAACCTCTCCTTTGGAATTAAGAACAATAATCCCGACTCCATCACCTAAGTCAATTTCCTGAATGTTTTTTAAAAAGTAATCTGCACTCACATATATATTAATAAATCCTATTTTGCTTCCGGTATTTAAAGATTTGATATCCTTTGACATTACGAGGATTTTCTTAGTTTCGTTTTTTCTGCTGATAAAGTTCCATGAAGCTTTACCGCCACTATTATCTGCCGACTCTGTAATCTTATTCATTTCTTCAACGGAAAACTCGGAGCTTTGTACTCCATTTGAGAATATACTGTTGCCATTAACAAAGATTTCTACACCGCGTATATCACCCGTTGCTTTTGAAGCAATAGCCGAATTAATCTTTTGGGATAGAGCTACCTTTCCCATTTCATCCATAGACTTGAATTTTTCCAGTCCGTTCTGGATATCTTTATTGAGGGTTATATCATTAGCCATTCCTTCTACCTGGGAGATTGATGTCTGTATATTCTTCCCCAGCTGTATGGTAACCTGATCGGAATATGCTCTTATTTTGCTTTCTATGGCCTGGCTCGACTTACTAAACCCTATAATACCGGTTATGGCAAGCGGCACAAGCGAAATAACCAAAAAAGATATTATAAGTCTGGTTCGTATCTTGATATTTCTCAGAATACCTTCTAAAGATGAAAACAATGGTTTTTTGGAACTTTTAGGTTTTTTATCTACGGTAATAGATGACTTTCGCCTTAATTTACCTTTTTTTGATCCAAGAATTTTCATTATTGTTTCCCCCCATTTATATCGCTCGTACTAACCGGTACAATCTATTTTCCATCTGTCTCGTCAAGAAAGCCAATTATTTTAAAATAGCTCCTGCAGTTAGCGCTTTTTCTATTTGCTCGTTTCCGATAATATACACAATAATTGTGGGTAAACTTGTTATAATCATGGCGGCTCCAATCTGGCCCCAGTGATTTACTCCTATACTGACAAAGAAATTCAATAATCCAACAGTTAATGGGCGAATCTTATCTTCTGCACCTAAAATAAAAGCTAAGAAGAATTCATTGTAGGTGTTCATAAATATTAAAACGCATTGAGTTGCAATGGCAGGCCTCACAATCGGCAGAATTATCCTGAAGTACGTCTGATAAACATTGCATCCGTCAATACAGGCAGCCTCCTCAAGTTCAACCGGCAAACCTCTGAAAAACGCATAAAGCATCAGCACGCATGAAGAAAGTGCAAATGCCGAATAGGGCAATATCAGTCCAAGATGAGTGCCCTTCAATCCTATTTTGTTTGTCATAATAAGTATTGGAATAATAACCACCTGGGCGGGAACTATCAGACCCATGGATATGTAGCTCAGTGCAAAACCTTTATGTTTCCACTTCATTCTGCTGATACAGTATGCCAGCATACTCCCCAGGAGAACTGTTATGATAATTGTACTTACCGAGTAAATGATGCTGTTTGATAAGTATCTTGGAAAATTAAATTTTTCAAGGGCATCGCCATAGTTGTTAAAAACCCATTCCTCAGGCAATCCGAAAGGATTGTCATATACTTCACTTCTTGTTTTAAAGGATATATTCAGCATCCAGAATAATGGGAAAAGAAAAGTTATTCCGATAATAGTCATTATGAAATTTATTAATGCTTTAACACTTTTATGTTTCATGTCCAATCCACCATCCTATCTAATACTCAATTTTCTCTCTTGCTACGAAGCGATTGATAAAAAATGTCAGAATAAGACACTCTATTACGAATATAATGGCGATTGCACAACCCTGACCGTAATCTGAGGCTGAAAACGCTTTAAAATACAATTGATAAATGACAGTTCTTGATATGTCTCCGGGGCCGCCGGCTGTCATAGTCCTTACATGAGCAAACTGAGACATACATCCGAGTGTTGAAAGGACAAGCACATATTTAATTACATCCTGCAAGAGAGGGATTGTTATACTGAAACTAACCCGGAAAAATCCGGCTCCGTCGATGGTGGCAGCCTCATAGTAGTTCTTTGGGATAGCTTTAATGCCTGTATAGAAAAGCAGAGCGTTCAAACCTAAATACTGCCACAGAAATGCTACCGTGATGGCCAGAACTACTGTTTTTTTATCGCTAAGCCATGCCAGCGCATATTTTTCCAGCCCCACTGCCCTTAAAATGCTGTTTATAAGACCCCATTGGGGTTCATAAATTGCAATCCACATTTGCGAAATTACAGTTACTTGCAGCACAGCCGGTAACACACTGCTGGATTTAAAGAATCTTCTGGGAGAATCACTTATTCTGTCCAAAACCAGAGCAAAAAGCAGTGAAATAGGCAAGCCTGCAAACAGAGAGACTAATACCATTATAAATGTATTCTTGTTTGATCTCCAAAAGGTTGGATCCTTCAGTACTTTCGCATAGTTTTCAAACCCTACAAACCCCATGCTTTTAAAGCCGTCATTTTTTTGAAAGCTTATCATAATCTCAGGAAGAATAGGGTATACTACATAAACTGTAAAGAGCAAAAGTGCAGGAAAAGCAAATATAAATATTGCCAGCTTGTTGCCAAAATATTTGTTCATATTTACCACCTTATTAAGTAGCATCCCTATATGAGCAGAAGCTCATACAGGGATGTAAATAAGCTATTTTTCTTTTCAGATAACTGTGTAGATATTAATTAAAGTTTTCAGCCCAGATAGGGTTGATAGCTTTAATGTAATC
>JAAYTR010000079.1 GCA_012523685.1 Clostridiaceae bacterium
TATAGAAAGGTATGGATTAATTATGCTGAAAAAGAACGGATTTATACCCTCAGACGGCCCCATACTTCTTGTGGTAATGGACGGAATTGGTATATCTGAGGTTGCAGAAGGAAATGCAGTAAAAAACGCTTATACTCCAAATTTAAATAAACTTATGAAAGAACACCCGAATATATTGATTAAAGCCCACGGAACAGCTGTGGGGCTTCCCAGTGATGATGATATGGGCAATTCGGAGGTAGGACATAACGCAATTGGTGCCGGCCAGATATATGCGCAAGGAGCCAAGCTTGTCACCGAGGCAATAAAAAGCGGAGAAATATTCAGAGCCAAAGGATGGGGAGAAATACGTTCGAATTGTGTTTCTAAAGATTCAACTCTACATTTTATCGGCCTTTTCAGCGACGGAAATGTTCATTCTCATATTGATCATTTAAAAGCCATGATAGTTCAGGCAAAAAGCGAAGGCATCAAAAAGGTGCGTGTCCATATTCTGCTTGACGGACGTGATGTGGGTGAAACATCCGCTCTTGAATATGTTACACCGTTTGAAGCTTTTTTGAGTGAACTTAATGATTCGACATTCAATGCCAGAATAGCCAGCGGCGGTGGCCGCATGTTTATTACCATGGATCGTTATGAAGCGAACTGGAGCATGGTCGAGCGGGGTTGGTACACCCATGTATTAGGTGAAGGCAGATTATTTAATTCTGCTACTGAAGCTATTGAGACCCTCAGAAAAGAAACAAAGGCTATAGATCAGGATTTACCTGCTTTTGTAATAGCTGAAAATGGTAAACCGGTGGGAACAGTTGAGGACGGGGATAGTGTTGTCTTCTTTAACTTCCGTGGTGACCGGGCAATTGAGATATCAAAAGCTTTTGAAGATCCGGGATTTAAGTATTTTGACAGGAAGAGATGGCCTCAGGTTACTTATGCCGGTATGTTGGAGTATGACGGAGACCTTCATATTCCAGCCCGTTATTTGGTCAATCCTCCTTCCATCAAGAATACAATGAGTGAGCATCTTGTTAAAACGGGAATTAGCCAGCTGGCAGTTTCCGAAACACAAAAATACGGGCATGTTACTTATTTCTGGAATGGTAATAATTCAGGCAAGTTCAGTGATTTATTAGAAACCTTTATTGAGGTTCCCTCGGACATAATACCCTTTGAGCAAAGACCATGGATGAAGGCTGCAGAGATTACCGACAAAGTAATTGAACAGTTAAATACCGGAAAATATAAGTTTGCCAGAGTGAATTTCCCTAACGGTGATATGGTAGGACATACAGGTATTTACCAGGCTGCAAAAATCGCCGTAGAAACCGTTGATCTCTGCTTAGGCAGATTAATTCCCGTAATTGAGAAGCAAAATGGTGTTATGATTATTACTGCAGATCATGGAAACGCAGAAGAAATGTATGAGGTTGATAAAAAAGGAAATGTAAAAACTGACAGTAATGGTAAGATTAAAGCAAAGACCAGTCATACCCTAAGTAAAGTTCCCTTTATTATTTATGACAAGCAAAATTCCGGGAAATACAGGCTTAAGGATGGAGAATTCGGTCTTGCAAACATTGCTGCAACCGTTGTAAATCTGCTTGGTTATGAAGCTCCGGATATTTGGGAAAGGTCTATGATTGAATTTAAATAGTATTTTATTGATTTTTAAAAAAGTATAGGTTATTATTGATGCAGGGATTTATAATCCCTGCTTTTTAATAAAAACAAATAAATGGAGCATTGAATGCGCATATTATGTATTGACTATGGTGATGCCAGAATAGGTGTTGCAGTCAGCGATCCTTTGGGATTAACAGCACAAATGCTGGAAACAATAAAGTGGAAGAACGATATCCAAAGGCCTGTTCAAAGAATCAAAGAGATTTATGACGGTTATAATTGTGAAGCAATTGTGGTTGGCATCCCCCGTAACATGGATGGCACAGCAGGACCACGGGAGATAAAAACCAGAGAGTTCATAAAGCTTTTGGAAACTGAGTTGCCCGAAGCAAGAATAGTACCTTGGGATGAAAGGCTGACTACGGTTATGGCTCAACGCGCTATGCATGATATGGGTATTGTTGCGAAAAATCAAAAGAGCAGAATTGACCAAATGGCAGCTGCTTTTATTTTGCAAGGATATCTGGATTCTATAAGATAGATGTCCTTGTTTATATTTGAAAGGAGAATAACATGGAATACGAAAATGAAATTATTGAATTGACCGGCGAAAATGGTGATTCCATCAAATGCGAATACCTGGATACGGTATTAGTTGATGACAGTGAGTATGTTGTATTGCTGCCATTGGATGAAGATGGATGTAGCTGCGATTCTTGTGATGATGAATGCGGGGCGGAAGTTATCATTATGAAAATCGAGAAGAGCGGTGATGAAGAATACTTGGTTCCCGTAGAGGATGACGATGAGCTTGA
>JAAYTR010000080.1 GCA_012523685.1 Clostridiaceae bacterium
ATAGGGTATACCGGTTTCCTTGTCTATCATCTGGTCTCCATAACCCTGTTTCCATTTGATTCCTATTCCAATAAGGGGATAGTTGTTATCGCAGGCTTCTTTCAGATAATCGCCGGCAAGTATTCCCAATCCGCCTGCATACAGTTTAACATCGTTTTCGATAGCATATTCCATAGAGAAGTACGCTACATTTGGTAGATTAATCATTATTATTTCTCCTCTTTAACTGATCAGGATGTTATTTACAGTAAAAAAATTCTTATACGTTTGATACTATTTTATGATAATACTTACTCTTTATCAAGGACACATGATTATCCGATATGCTTATCATATTCTAAATTCAATTATTTATTAATTAATCATGGTATTGTTAAAATTAGTGTTTAAAAGTAGAATAATATATGAATTATTGGGAATATACGATTTTTGCTGATCACCTTGGAGGATCTGTATGAAAAACAATAGTAAGAGGTATAGAGTCTATATTATAACAGGAATCATTCTGCTATTAGTTACAGTAATTGCGGCTATGCCTAAAAATAATGTTTATAATAGCATCTCCATGGAAGCGGGTGGAGAATTACCCGATGCCAGCGCTTTTTTTAAGAATCATGTCGAAGACGCCGAATATGTCACAGATATGGATAGCATTAATTTGAATGAGCCGGGTATACATGATATAGAAGTAAAGTCAGGAAAGAAAATCTATCATGTAAAACTTGAAATAAAAGATACAATTGCACCGGTTGCTGAAATTACGATTGTAGATATCTATGAGAGCCGTGCCGTTGAACCTCACGAGTTTATAAAAAGTGTAGACGATGCTACTGATGTCACTGCAACATATAAAACTGAACCGGATTATAGCAGGACAGGTAGTCAGGAAGTATTCTTAATTCTTGAGGATACATCGGGCAACATATCTGAATACCAGTCAATACTGAGAATTTCTAAGGTAAAGAGAATTGCCGAAGTGGATATATCAGCAGGAAAATTAGATGCGGGAATCTTTCTGAAGAATGAAAAGGATTTAATTAACTCGGATGTTGTGGAGACTCCGTTTCCTGAAACGTTGGGGATATTTCCGGTCAGGATAAAGGTTGGAGATACCATTTTTGATTCATCGGTTAAAATTGTGGACAGAATCGCACCTTCAGGCAAAGCTGTAAACAGAAAATTTTGGACCGTTGATAAAATATCTGCTATGGATTTTGTTGAGGAAATTGTTGATGCAACGGATGTAACTGCGAGATTTGCAATAGAACCTGATTTAAAACAGGTTGGGGATCAAACGGTTGAAATCATACTGACTGATCAAGGTGGAAATGAGACCATATTAGAAGCGGTTCTTACTCTTGAGGCAGATACCGAAGCTCCGAGAATATACGGAGTGCAGGATACCACTGTTTACCTTAATACTCCGATTGCTTATAAAAAAGGAGTTTATGTGATAGACAACAGAGATACAGAACTTGCGGTTTCAGTGGACAGCAGCAGGGTCAATATAAAGAAAACAGGCTCATATAAGGTTATATACAGTGCCACAGATGCTTCGGGAAACAGTACCAGCAGGGAAGTCACGCTTAACGTCGTTGAAAAGCCTGCTGATACCATTGATCGTGAAGTAGTGGAAGAGCTCGCCAATGAGATTTTATCAAAGATTATTACTGATGATATGACCTTAAAGGAAAAAGCCCTGGCCATCTATAAATATATCAATAAGAATGTTTATTATTTAGGCGGAAGACATAGTGATGACCTTATTACCGAAGCATACTACGCATTAATGAAAGACCCGGGAGATTGCTACACCTATTTTGCAGCATCTGACTTAATGCTTAATATGGTCGGAATTCCAAATATCAGGGTTGAGAGACTCAGATACGAGGGGGAGACAAACCATTACTGGCATATGATTAATTGCGGCGATGGCTGGTACCATTTTGATGCCTGCATACACTTACCGGAGTTCTTTTCTTTCATGTTAACCGATGCGGAGGCTGAGGCCTATTCCAGACAAAAAGGTAAAAATGCATATTATTATAGACATGACAAAGAAAAATATCCTGCGACCCCGGAAAAATAAGAATTTGGGGACAGGTGATAATTGAAAGTAAAAGGAAATTATGCCAGGTCGCTTTGGTACTTTGTTTTACATTATATTTGTGTTAAAATGTATTACGATTTATTTGCTAACTGTACCTTAATAAGACTTGGCATTTTGTTACAGATATATGGAGGACGACTTATATGCGTTTGAAGAAAAACAGAAGAATTTATAGATTTTATATAATTGTTTGCGTACTGATTACTTTGCTCATACTGCTTTTAGCCAATGCTTTTAAATATAGCGCAATTAATAAAAAGGTTATTTTAGAAGCCGGATCAGACCTGCCACAAGCAAATGTGTTTTTAAAAGATCAGACAAAACAAGCTGAATATATTACAGATATTACGAAAATTGGGACAAACAAACCCGGAACATATGACATAAAAATAGAATCCAATGGAAAAAAATACAAGGTCAAGCTGGAAATCAGAGATACTCTGGCCCCTGAGGCCGAAATAAAGAATATTGACCTATATGAAGGCCGTGTAATTGAGCCGCAGGAATTTATAAAGGGCATAAATGATGCTACGAATGTTACTGTGGATTATAAAACAACACCTGACTTTAATAAAATAGGAACTCAGGATGTTACTCTGTTACTTGAAGATGAAGCCGGGAATAAATCTGAATATCAGGCTAAGTTAAGGGTTTCCAAGACAAAAGAAAATATTAAAGTGGATATTAGTAACCGTGTATATACAGTTGAAGCTTTTTTGAAGGAAAAGAACGATCTTGCAGGAGCAAGCATTATTGAACCATTAATTGTTCCGGAAAAGATGGGTATATATCCGGCAAAGATAAAAATTGACGATATTATTTATGAATCAAACATAGTGGTTACTGATTTAACCCCTCCAAAAGGAGATCCTGCAGATCAGCAAATATGGCAAAATGATCAAATCGACGCCTCCAAATTTGTTACCAATATTCAGGATGTAACAAGTGTTACAGTCAGATACAAGGAACAACCGGATTTTTCGCTTGCAGGTGAGCAAACGGTTACAATTATCTTATCAGACGAGGCAAACAATGAAACAGAGCTGGAGGCAAAGCTGACTGTAATTCAGGACACAGAACCACCGGCAATTTATGGTGTTAAAGACAATACCATATATATAAATAATCCTGTATCATTCAAAAAAGGTATCTATGTATATGATAACAGGGACGGAGAAATCTCTGTACAGGTTGACAGCTCCGGCGTTAATCAAAAGAAGGCAGGGGAATACAAGGTAATATACACTGCAACTGATTCTTCAGGCAATACTTCCCGTAAGGAAGCCATATATACAGTTAAGGAGATGAAAGTAACAATGGAGCAGCTTGAGGAACTTGCCGATGAGATATTAGCCAGAATAACTACCCCTGAAATGGACTTAAGAGAAAAGGCCTGGGAAATATATGAGTATGTGAATAAGCACCTTACTTATACAGGGTATTCTGATAAAACTGACTGGATGTTTGAGGCATATAACGGCATAACAAATGCTGTGGGAGACTGTTTTACCTACTTCGCAATGTCAGAACTGCTTCTTAACAGAATCGGTATGGAAACGATGAGGGTTGAGAGACTTTCTAAACCGGGAGAGGCAAAACACTACTGGCATCTGGTTAATTACGGTGAGGGCTGGTATCACTTTGATGCTTGTATACACATACCCAAACTGGTTTCATTTATGTTAACCGACGCAGAGGTGGATGCCTTCTCAGCAAGAGTAGGAAAAGACAATTATTACTATAGATTTGATAAAGCTAATTACCCAAGGACTCCGGAGAAATACAATTATCCAAGGCCACCGGCGAATTAATAATCGGGAGAACAATACATTCCGGAGTGGAGCAAAGCGGAATGAAGAGCTTTAGCAGTTAATTCTGAGCAAAACGAAGAATCTCTTAGTTAACTAAGTAAGGAGGAATACTTACGAAAGAACTGGGCGTAATTGGCGGTCTCGGCCCCATGGCAACAGCTTATTTTCTGGAATTAGTAGTTAAAATGACCGATGCAAAAAGTGACCGGGAACATGTGCCGATGATTATTTTTAATCATCCTGCCGTTCC
>JAAYTR010000081.1 GCA_012523685.1 Clostridiaceae bacterium
AATAATTTACTATAACACCACGGATTTTTATTGTAAAATAATAAATAGGTTCGACACCTTGATTTAAGCAACACTTTTCATACCAGAGTTAATTTATAGTTTCAGGATTAGGAGTACATAATGAGATTGTTCTCGGGGCTGCGTAAAAAAGCTGAGGGTATGACCCTTGCAAATAAACTGATATTGGCTATATCGGCTTCAACCGTATCGGTTCTTCTTATTGTTTCAATATTTAACTATACACGGACAATCAATATTATAACAGAACACCAGTCAGCATCCAGTCTGGAACTTCTTGAACTTAAAAAACAAAATTTTATAGCCTACTTTAACCAGCTGGGAGATTATTCACTTGCACTCAGGAACGACGAATCCTTCGTAAGAATTATCGGTTCAACCGAAATTGGTGATTACACAAATATACTATATATTAAAAGCTTACTTAGAAATATGTATTATTCAAGAAAAGACATTACCGAGCTCAAACTATATCTTGTAAACTCCCGATATGCATATACCATTTCGCGAAGGCAGCCCAATATAAAAACTGAGGAAGGCAGAAGTCCGGATTTACCCGACACCAAAGATTTAGAAGAGGGAAATTACATGTATGTGATGCCTCCGGCAAACGCACCTGAGGATACATTGAAGATCTGGCGCACAATTATTAATATATCTGACAAAAAACCATTGGCATATGTTGAGATTACAGTGGATGATTCTTTTTTATCAAACCTGGCAGACATAAAAGAGACCGGGGATCTTTTCCTGCTTCTTGATACCCGTGGCAGGCTTTATTATGCCAATGATAATATAATATTAAACGATAAAATTCCTGCAAGCCTTACAGGCTATACCAATAATCAGAAAAATGGCAATTTTATTTATGAAATTAATGATGAATCCTACCTTGCAATATATTCCCGCATTGATAATACCGACTTTGTACTTTTTAATATGATTCCGACAAACAGAATAGACAGTGCGGTGGTAGAAACCCGCAATATCAGCTTAATTATAGCTTTTGCAGCATTAATTATATCTCTGGGACTGATACTGCTTCTTATTAAAACCCTATTGAAACCTCTTGGTGTTCTGGCTGAGCAAATGAAAATTGTGGGGGGAGGCAACTTCAAGGTGCGCATCAAGGTAGGTGGAAGCGCTGAGATAAGTAACCTTGGAACTCAGTTTAATTCGATGATCTCACGGGTTGATGAATTAATCGAAAAAAATTATGTTGCCGAACTTAATGAAAAGATGGCCCGGTTGCAGGCGCTGGAGGCACAGATTAATCCGCATTTTCTGAACAATACCCTTCAGGCCATTTCGGCTCAGGCTATAATGAAAAAACAGCGTGGGATCAGTAAAATGATCGAAGCCCTGGCCTCCATGCTGAGGTATTCAATAACCGAGGGGGACTCAATGCTGTTATCAGCAGAAATCAAGCATGTACAAAGCTATTTGATGCTTCAGAAAGCAAGATTTGACGAAAGATTGGATTATAATATTAAAATGGATGAGAGCCTTTCAGACTTTCTCATACCGAAAATATCAATACTGACACTGGTTGAAAATTCTGTAAATCATGGTTTAGAACAGTCGCCGGAGAGGATTTGCATTAATATTGATATTTTACTGGACAAAGGATATCTTGTTATTAAGGTGGTTGATGACGGATGCGGAATGTCACCGGAGAAGCTGACTGAAATTCGTCGGCAGCTTGAATATGAAAACGGTATGACAGGGAGCATCGGACTTAAAAACCTGGCCGGCAGGCTTCATATTCTATATAACGGAATGGCTAAGATGGAAATTGACAGTACACCGGGAAAAGGAACAGTAGTTATTTTATATATACCGCTCAATAATTAAGGATGAAGTACAATGTATAGAGCTTTAATCGTTGACGATG
>JAAYTR010000082.1 GCA_012523685.1 Clostridiaceae bacterium
ACTATCCTTTTAAGCCTTGTTAAATTCATTTATTTTGTCTCCTCCGCTAAAGCCAAAACGTTCAAGTAAAGAATAGAAGTCCTTTTTATATACTATGTTGACATTTACTTCGGGATAAAGCTCCCTTAAAAGTTTCACTTTTTTGTTTTTAGTAGTTACATACTTTTGATCCATAGTTGTAATCTCTATATAGGTATCAAACTTAGTGAGATAAAAATCAGGGCTGATGGCCATAGTTACATTACCTTCGGCATCCCATTTTACGGGGAAGGTTCTGGGCTCGTACTCCCAGTCTATGCCATACATGTTTAAAATATTTGCGAATTCTTCCTCGGCAGGATGCTTAAAGACAATCTTTTTTGACTTGGCATCATTTGCTGCATTGTTCTGATTAAAAGAGCTTAAGTACTTCATGCTTTCCTTCAGGTTAATATTATAGGAGATAAGCTCTACACATTGTTCCACGGTCATGGTATCGGTATTTAAAACCATATCATAAAGCAAGGGATCCGAAGAATCAGCACCATAAAGAAGGGATATAAATCTTTTATGGCGACGATCAGTTTGTTTTATAAGCTTTTCAGCATCAATACCTTTTTGACCGTATTTTTCTCCAAAACGTTTAAGCCTTGTTTCGTGAGAGGCCACCACTCTTATGTTCATTGCATCGGGTGAATTGGAGAATATAATCTGTGCACCCATACCCAATATTACACAGGATCCTTTTGAGGCTTCTTCCAATAATCTTTTTTCTATAAGTTCTTTGTAGGTTATTCCTTCGTTTGATTTGTTAAGATAGAATTTAGGGCTTTGTTCCAGCATATTTAGCTCATGTGGAGATAATGTATCAGACAGTATTTGGGATAGAAATTGCTTTCGTGTAATAAGAGGTATATTCAGCTTTTTGGATATTTCCTCTGCTATTTCCCGCCCCATGCTGCCGCTTTGTCTAGAAATAGTTATAATAGCCAAAACATCATCCTCCCTTATTTTTAATATACCATATTGCTAAAAAGTTTAAAATAATCGGCGATGATGATTTTTTAGAATGTACTAAAAAAAGTGCATAGTATAGAAAAAACAAGATAATAGAAGAATTAGGGTGATAGTTGTAAATTTCGGAATAATTCGGCTGTTGCCAATACATATGGATGCAACTATAATAAAAATAAGCACTAGGGATTACCTAAAGGACATTACTGAAATCGTAAATGCTGCCGTATCAAGGAATACGGAAGGATGTGTGAAGGGGTATTCGGTAGGAATACATTCACTATATCGGAGAACTGAATAAGAAGATCTTGTTGAGATGGAAACACGAAATTTCGTAAAAAAGGAATGGAGATGTGGACATGGTAAGACGGATTGGAGATTTGGTTCGGATGATGAAGGAATATCGAAAAAGGGCTATACGAAAGGTAATGGAATGATAAAGATTCGCTAGTGCTGTTTTATTCTTTTCTATATATATGAAAAGCCACCATAAAGGTGGCTTTTCGCATGCTGATTTATTAAATTGCGTCTATTGTTTTATGACTAAATTCTCATGAATAAGTGAAAGACTAAAAAAATGCCCTATAAACGGTTAGTTTATTTAATAATATTATGACATCATTACCTAGACTTTTCCTATACCTAGTGTTAAAATAATAACAAATTCTGTTAAGATTTTATTTGATGAGAAATGGAGTGAGCCCTTTATGGCAAGAGTGTTTAATTTTTCCGCAGGTCCCGGTACATTACCCGAAGAAGTATTAAAGCAGGCTGCA
>JAAYTR010000083.1 GCA_012523685.1 Clostridiaceae bacterium
AACTCTAACTTCTTCCTTAAAATTTTCAGCTTATTTTAATCTTGTTTAACCTTTCACTGCGCCTACTGTCATTCCCTTAATAAAATACTTTTGTAATGATGCAAATAAAATTATCATAGGCAGTATTGAGATAACGATGGCTGCCATTGCGGTGGTATAGTCGCTGGTCTGCTGCGAAAACAATGCCTGCATGGATACCGTTAAGGTTTTTAATTCCTTTTTGCTCACAAAGAGGCTTGCCATCAGATAATCGTTCCAGATTTGAAAAGCCTGCATAATTATTAAGGTAGCTATGGAAGGCTTTAAAAGCGGCAGAACGATAGAAAAATATGTTCTGTAGATTGAACATCCGTCTATCCTAGCGGCTTCTTCCAGCTCTATCGGAACAGTAGCCATAAAGCTGTTCATCAAAAAAACCCCAAAGGACATACCCGTAGCAATATACATCAGAATTACTCCTAGGCGGGTGTTTGTGAGGCCGGTTCTGAATCCAACAATGTAGATGGATAAAAAGAGTGCCTGATAAGGTATAAGAATACCGACTAAAAAATACACATAAAAGAACTTAAAGATTTTCTTTTTACATCTGGCAATGGCCCATGCGGCCGCTCCGCATAACATTGCCAGAATTGTTACCGAAATCACAGTATAAAAAAGTGTGTTACCGAATGTGGTAAGTAAATCCAGTTTTTTATAAGCCGTTACATAGTTATCAATATAGAAGCTTTCGGGAAGGGCGAGGGGATTGCTTAAATATAGCTCTTTTTTTGTCTTAAACGAGTAATTTGCAATAATAAGAACAGGGGCGGCAAAGAATGCAGCCGAGAATATCATTAAAATATATGTAAGTATTTTTCTTATCGGGTGTTTTCCTTCACCGATTACATAGCTGTTTTTATCGAGAGCCATTATAGCTGCACCTCCCTCTTTTTGAGTACCTTTAACTGAACCAAAGCTACAATGAGCAGAACTAAGACCAGCATTATGGACATGGCAGAACCATATCCGTATTGGCGTCCGCTTATTGCAGTATTATAAATAAGATAAATAATTGAAGTTGAGGCGCGTCCGGGCCCTCCGCCTGTTGATGAAACCATTAATTCATACACTTTGAGTGATCCGGTTGTTATGCCTACAGTACATATGGTAAATGCAGGCGCCAGCATAGGAATTGTGATCTTAAAAAACCTTTTTATTGTCGATGCACCATCGATTTTAGCCGCTTCATACAATTCTGTTGGGATTGATTGAAGAGCTGCTAAGTATATCAGCATCCAATATCCTATCCACTGCCAGTTATTTGCTATAAGAAGGCCGGAAAGAACTGTCTCGCCGCTTCCAAAGAGCAGGAAATTTATATTGGTTCCAAGCACTTCGTTGAGGGCGGGCAGAATATTAGAAAATACCCTAAGCCAGATAAAACCTGCAATTACAGCACTTATGAGACATGGCATGAATATAACGGTTCTGAAAAATTTCTTACCTTTTATACCACTATCTAAAGCTATGGCAAATAAAAGCGCAAGACAGTTTTGAATGATAGTATTAAATATGGTGAACTTGATTGTAAAAGTCCAAGCGTCTTTAACATAATTGTCGGTAAAAAATTTTATATAGTTGTCAAGCCCTACAAAAGGTTTTTCTGCTGTAAGACCGTTCCAGCTTGTAAATGAGTATCTTAATGATAAAAACATCGGGACTATTAACCCAATTGTAAAAATAATTAATCCGGGCAAAACAAGGGTTAAATATTGAAGTGTGGAGGAACGGCCTATTAGTTTCTTGC
>JAAYTR010000084.1 GCA_012523685.1 Clostridiaceae bacterium
CCCTGAACCTCATCATATCTGCTTATATTGCAAAGGCGAAGGATAAAAATATTCGCATTGAACCAAGTATCTCAGCTACGGATTTTAAGAAATATTCTGTACCTGATATATGCAGCCTGCTGTTTAATGCCTTAGAAAATGCAATTTATGCCGTTGATAAAATAGATGACGTAAAAGAGCGTTATATTAAGATGAAAATATATTCAAAGAATAACAAGCTCTGCATTGATTTAAGAAACAAATATAAGATTAAGCCTGTTTTTGAACGGGGGCTTCCTGTAACAAAAGAAAAAGAACATGGAGTCGGCATAAAAAGCATGGTTCGAATTGTGGAAAAGTATAATGGTGTTTATCAGTTCATTGTTAAAGAAGGTGTTTTTATTTTTCAAGCCACTCTATAAATGCCCGGCCTGTACTTTTTGCTATTGTTTTAAGCAGTGCTTTATTATAAAATGATAATATTAGACAAGGTTTTATTTTCAACGAAATATTCACATTAGTTACCTTGTAAGCTACTAAAGAAAATGGTGTTTAAGCCGGGGGAATTTACATGAACAACAGAAACATGATGGTTGCCGTTAGTGTAGTTTTCATAGTGCTCTTTATTATCGTGCCCATCCCGACCTTTCTGTTGGACGTTCTTTTAGTCACTAACATTACGTTATCTTTATTAATTTTATTAAATACAATTTATTCTACAGACACACTTTCAATGGCGGCATTTCCCACAATGTTATTAATTACAACTCTGTTTCGCCTGTCCCTTAATATAGTTGCCATACGTCTGATAATTGGTCATGGTGAAGCAGGAAGTGTTATAGAAAGTTTTGGCAGGTTTGTCGGTGGCGATAACTTAGTTGTGGGCGTTATTGTTTTCCTTGTAATTATGATTGTTCAATTCATGGTTATTACCAAGGGTGCAGAACGTGTATCCGAGGTAGCGGCGCGCTTTACCCTGGACGCAATGCCAGGTAAGCAAATGGCCATTGATGCGGATCTGAATTCAGGACTGATAAATGAATCTGAAGCAAAGGAAAGGCGAAAGAGAATTCAGAGAGAAGCTGATTTCTACGGTTCAATGGATGGTGCCACCAAGTTCGTCAAGAATGATGCTATTGCCGGTATTATTATAGTATTTGTGAATCTTATCGGCGGTATAGTCATGGGAATGATCTTTTTAAACAAATCATTTGAGGAAGCCATTGAACTTTATGCTATTCTAACTATCGGTAATGGCCTTGTAGGGCAGATACCTTCGCTGTTAATAGCCGTTGCAACAGGTATAATTGTTACCCGGGCTGCAACAGATAATGATTTGGGCACTGATATAGTAAAGCAATTGTTCGACAGCCCGAAGGTTCTTTTCATAGGAGCAGGAGGTTGTATTTTATTAATTCCTATCCTTAAACAATGGTCGCTGATTTTGATGGCTGGTGTGTTGGTATATCTGGGCATTTACCTGCAGAACCAGACAAAGGAACTTTCTAAAGCAGAAGAGATAAAAGTCGAGGAAAAGGAAGTTGAGGAAATCAGAAAACCTGAAAATGTGGTGTCATTACTCCAGGTTGATCCTATAGAACTGGAATTTGGTTATGCAATTATACCGCTTGCTGACAAAAACCAGGGCGGGGATTTACTGGACAGGGTAGTTATGATACGGCGACAGCTTGCTCTTGAGCTTGGTGTAGTTGTTCCGATTATCAGACTCAGAGATAATATACAACTATCCCCAAATCAATATATAATTAAGATTAAAGGTGTTGAGGTTGCTAGCGGAGAGCTCATGTTGGATCATTTTATGGCTATGAACCCGGGCACGGCAGATGACGGTATTCAAGGCATACCTACTGTTGAGCCAGCATTTGGTTTGCCGGCCCTCTGGATACCCGAAGCAATGAGGGATAAAGCTGAAATGATGGGATATACCGTTGTAGATACTCCATCCATCGTAGCAACACATATGACAGAAATATTAAGAAGACATATACACGAACTGTTAGGCAGACAAGATGTACAAACTCTTATAGACAATGTCAGAAATTCTTATCCGGCTATCGTGGAAGAACTGATGCCGAAGTTAATGTCTCTCGGGGAGATTCAAAAGGTTTTGGCAAACCTTTTAAGAGAGGGTGTATCAATACGGGATATGGTTACTATTCTGGAAACCCTTGCTGATTATGCACCTATTACCAGAGATCCGGATATGCTGACAGAATATGTGCGCCAATCGCTGGGAAGAGCTATTTCCAAGGGATATTTAAACAGTTCGTCCAATGAAGTGATAACTTTGGATCCTAAGCTTGAACAATTAATCATAGATTCGGTCCAGAAGAATGAAGCAGGAACATATATGGCTATTGAACCTGAAATAAGCAATAAAATCATATCCAAAACAGCAGGCCTTGCCGAAAAAATGGCACAATCAGGAAAACAGCCTATAATTCTTGCTTCTCCGGTAGTCAGATTATATTTTAAACGCCTTACCGAGCATGCTATACCCGGGCTTACCGTTCTGTCATATAACGAACTGGATCCCAGTGTAGAGGTTAATGCAATTGGTATGGTCAGTATTTAAAGAAAGGGTCGGATAATTAAGAATGAAAATTCGCAGGTACACATGCAAGGATATGCAGGAAGCCTTGCTCAAGGTAAAAATGGACCTTGGCAGTGAAGCTGTGATTATGAACAGCAAAAAGGTCAAACCCAAAGGCTTTCTGGGTCTGTTTAAAAAGCCGTTGATTGAAGTGGTGGCTGCAATTGATGATGATTATGTCAGACCGCGCAGATCTGATTATACTCAGCGACAAGCTCCGGCTTACAGTGCTTATCGTCCTCAGCCTGCTCCGGAGAAGTATGTAACGGTACCTGAACAGCCATCCGGACCAGCTGCCGTGAATAACGAAAGATATATGAAAGGCACATCAGAGGAAGCGGCAGGCGTATTGGCCGATAATACAGCACAAATCCGGGAGAACCAGAAAATTTCTGAACTTGAAGAGAAGGTCCGGAATATGGAAAGCATGCTTGATAAAATTTATCAGGTTGTTCAGACTAATAGAGCTCCGGAAGAGACAGAAACGGCTCCCATAACAAAAAAAGAAGTTAAAGAACATATGACTGTAAATAATACAGCAAAAGAAAAAACAAAAAAAGCAGAAGATATAACAGTTGAAAACGAAACTATTACCGTATTGGATGAAAAACCTCTTATAGAACTAAGAAATATTCTTTTCGAAAAAGATGTGGAACCAAAGCTGATTGAAAAAATCCTTGAAAAAATAATTGAACGCGGGGGCCATAGCCTAAAGAGAGAGGAAGTGTTTCATCTTGCCGCGAAGGTAATTGCAGCTTCTTTAGGCGATCCTGAACCTATTAAGCTCATTGAGGAAAGGAAGCCTCATGTTGCTATATTTATTGGACCTACCGGAGTAGGTAAAACCACAACTCTCGCAAAGTTAGCAGCGGACTTTACTTTCCGCCATAAAAAAGTGGGTCTTATAACAGCCGATACATACAGAATAGCTGCAGTGGAGCAACTGAAGACATATGCTGAAATATTAAATCTGAAAGTAACGGTTGTTTATTCCCCCGGAGAAATTAAGGAAGCCATAGATAGCCTAAAGGATAATGATCTGATTCTCATCGATACTGCCGGAAGAAGTCATAAGAACAAAAAGCATTTTGACGAGCTTAAAGCATTGGTAAACGCAGCTGAAGCAGACGAGGCCTATTTGGTTATGAGCAGCAATACCAGCAGGATTGCAGTTCGTGAAATTTTAGAATACTACGCATTTATAAAGAATTATAAACTGCTTTTCACCAAGCTGGACGAATCACCGGCTGCAGGAGTCATTCTTAATGCCAGATATATGACGGGTAAGGCCCTCTCATATACCACGGCTGGCCAGAGTGTCCCAGATGATTTGGATATAGCCAATGTAAGGCAACTTGTGGCAAGCTTATTGGATGAAAACAGCCATTAAGCGGCTGTCTGAAGGGGGTGGCTTGAGACGAATGAACGACCAGGCAGATATGCTTCGTAAAATAGTGAATATGAAAACAGGAAATCAAGAAATTGGCCTTCCCGCTGCAAACTCCGAAAAAAAAGCCAGAGTCATAACTGTTACCAGTGGTAAAGGGGGAGTAGGGAAAACCAATATTACTGTTAATCTGGCCTTGGCATTAAGTAAAATGGGTCTTAAAGTAGTAATACTCGATGTGGATTTTGGATTAGCTAATATTGATGTCCTGTTCGGGCTCGTTCCTAAATATACAATGCTGGATCTAATCCATGACGAAAAGAATATTTTTGAAGTGCTGACAGACGGACCCGATAATATTAAATTCCTGTCTGGCGGGTCAGGTGTTGAAGAACTTATACGTCTTGACAGAAAGAAGCTTAGAAAATTTGTCAGCAGTATAGGTCTTTTGGACAAGCTTTTTGATGTAATTCTTATCGACACGGGAGCGGGACTTTCACAAAATGTTATGAGCTTTATTATGGCTGCCGACGAAGTACTTTTAGTTACAACACCTGAACCAACAGCTATAACAGATGCATACGCTCTTGTAAAAATGGTCTCACGAAGAGACAAAAAGAAGAGAATCAACATCCTGGTTAATAAGGCCGACAGCGTTCGGGAAGCCAATGAAATAGCAAGTAAGATTTGTGTTGTTTCAGAAAAATTTTTATCTTTAAAGTTATTAAAACTTGGGTATATATTATATGATGAAAATGTGACAAAAAGCGTCAAAATGCAAAAGCCCTTTAGCATGGTGAACCCTAAGTGCCAGGCAGCGAAAAATATCACAGAAATAGCAGAAAAGCTATTTTTAGACAAGACACATGAGGAAACAGAGGGGGCAAGGGGGTTTATTTCCAAACTTTTGTCTTTTTTCGGTGTATGAAAGAGAGAACTATGTTATAATTACCTCAAGTATAAAATTGGTTAAGTGAAGCTTGAGAATCAAATATTACAATTTTTATGGGGTTTGTTAATGAAAACAATCGAGCTTAACCTTGGAGACAAACTGGAGATAGAGATTTATAACAGCAATGGGGAAAGAACTTCACTAACCCTGGCAAGTCAGTTCGAACGGTTACTGCCAGATGGCAGCATGGATATTTTGGCTCCTATTAAGGGAGGTAGATTTTTTCCTGTTAACCGTGGTGTTGAAATGGGCATCATATACGAAAAAAGCGGCGAATTATATAAATTTAAAGCTGAAGTAATTGAGCGTTGGATGTCAGGTAATATACACTTTTTGAGGATAATACCGAAATCGGGCCCGGAGCGTTTACAGAGAAGGTTTTTTTTCAGATTTGAGTGTATTTTAGATTTAAAATACCGGTTATTTGAAAAAAAAGATACCAAAGATGCAGATAAAGGATCGTTTAAAAAAGCTATAACTAAGGACATAAGCGGAGGCGGCTTATGTATCCTGACAGAAGAGGAGCCGAAATGTGGCTGGTATTTGGAAGGAATTTTTGATGTTGGCAGCGTAGTTCGCTTTATAGGGAAGGTTCTTCGTGTCACCCATATTCGTGATAGGGGAAGGTTCCATTATGAAGCAGGGATTGAATTTATAGATATATCAGAATTGGAAAGAGAGAAGGTTATCAGTTTTATATTTGACTCCCAAAGAAAAATGCTTAGAAAGGGCTGGTCAACCAAATGAATGAAGAAAAAATAAGAGTATTGATCGTAGATGATTCTGCGCTAATGCGACGAATTTTACAGAATATTTTAGTGCAGGACCCTGATATTGAAGTTATTGGAATAGCAAAAGACGGCATTGAAGCATTAAAAAGAGCAAAGGATCTTAACCCGGATGTCATCACACTCGATGTGGAGATGCCTCTGATGGATGGTATAAGTTGCCTTGAAAATCTGCTCAAGCAGGGGTCTTATGGCATTATTATGGTCAGCAGCATCACTAAAGAAAGGGCAAATGCGACAATCCGTGCATTAGAGCTAGGTGCTTTTGACTTTGTAACAAAAGCCGACAATATTTTTGATATGTCTTCGATTGAGAAGCATAAAGAGATCATTGAAAAAGTAAAACTTGCTTATAGAAGCTTGAAAAAAACGAATATATTTAATAAAGTTAAAAGGAAACAGAGTATTGAATCAGTTGAGAGTCCGGTACTCTCTTCTGACTTAAAATATATAGTTGCATTGGGAATTTCTACAGGAGGACCAAGAGCCCTTTCGGAGATTTTAACCGAATTTCCCGCCGACCTTCCGGCAGCCATTGTGATAGTTCAGCATATGCCGCCGGGATTTACTGCATCATTGGCTGCAAGATTAAATGAAACCTGCAGACTTAATGTTAAAGAAGCAGAAGATATGGAGGAGTTAAAAGCCGGATATGCTTATATAGCTCCGGGGGATTACCACTTAACCTTTACTAATGAAGGCGATAGAATTCTGATTAAGCTTACTAAAACTCCTCCCGTAGGAGGCCTGAGACCAAATGCAGATATAATGATGGCCTCATTATCTGAAACAAATTTTAAAAATATTATCGGAGTGATAATGACGGGCATGGGAAGCGATGGTACCAAAGGTTTAACAGAGCTTAAAGAGAAAAATAATGCCTATGTTATTGCTCAAGATGAAGATACAAGTATTGTTTTTGGAATGCCTAGAGCCGCAATAGAAAAAGGAGTAGTTGATAAAACTGTTCCTCTGCATGATATACCTACATGCATAATGAGTTTTATGGGGGTGCGCAGGTAATGGATATGAATCAATACCTCGATATATTTATTGAAGAAGCAAGAGAACATCTGCAACAGTTAAACGTATCACTTTTGGAACTTGAGAAGGATAATAGAAATAAAGAAGTTCTGAATGAGGTGTTTCGGGTTGCCCATACTCTTAAGGGCATGTCGGGGACCATGGGCTTTTCAAAAATGCAAACTTTGACCCACCGGATGGAAGATGTTTTAGATGCTCTCAGAAATGACAGATTTATTGCCGATTCAAATATGGTTGACGTGTTATTCAAATGCCTTGACGCCCTGGAGATCTATGTAAATACCATTGCTGCTACAGCCCAGGAGGGTGACGAAGCCTTCCTGGATGTGGTAGGTGAATTACAAAAAATCATGCAGAATACCGGGTCCGGAGAAAAAGCTGAGAATAAAGCATCGATGCCTGATAAGGCAAAAGATATTAAAAAAGAGGAACCGGCTGTCAAATCAGAGATTGTTGAATTAAACCAATATGATATTAATGTCATAAAAAGAGCTATTGAAACTGATATGAATGTTTTTCAGATACACGTAGTTTTGGATAAGGGTTGTCTGTTAAAAGCAGCCAGAGCATTCATAGTATTTCAGATTCTCGAAAAAAATTCCGAGGTTATCAAATCAATTCCAAAGGTTGAAGATATTGAAGATGAAAGGTTTGGCTATGACTTTACCGTTGTTGTAATAACAGAAAAAACTGAAGAATTCTTTAAGCAGGAAATTAATTCTGTTGCAGAGATTTCAGCAGTTGAGATTGTTCCGGTTATTCTCGATGACTTAGACAGCACAGAAGCCGAGGAAGAGGATTTTTCAAACAACGATATTGATAAAATTGAAGCAGTGGCGTCTGCCGCATTAGCTCAGAACAATACTGCCGATCAGCACAAAAAGTTCCAAAAGACGGGCAAAACAGTAAGAGTTGATATTGAGCGTCTTGATATCCTAATGAATCTTGTAAGTGAGCTGATTATCATAAAAACACGACTTGAGGAATCCAGTGTAAGTAAAGATGATGCAAATGTTGAGTCCATCGAATATCTTGAACGCATAACGACTAGTCTTCATGATGCCGTTATGAGAGTCCGTATGGTACCCGTCGAGACTGTATTTAACCGATTCCCCAGAATGATACGGGATATATCGAGAGAATTAAAAAAGGATATAGAACTGCATATGTCAGGTGAAGAAACGGAACTTGACCGGACAGTCATAGATGAAATCGGTGACCCTCTGATACATATTCTCAGAAATTCAGCCGACCATGGTCTTGAAACCCATGAAGAGAGATTAAAAGTTAACAAATCGGCTGCTGGCAATATATATCTTCGCGCCTTCCAGGATGGCAATAATGTTGTAATAGAGGTCGAAGATGACGGCCGTGGCATTGATGTTGAAAAGGTAAGAAAGAAAATCATCCAAAAGGGTATGGAATCGCAGGAATTTGTGAGTACTCTCTCTGATAAAGAAGTAATCGAGTATTTATTCAAGCCTAATTTCAGTACTGCTGATAAGGTTACCGACCTGTCGGGCAGAGGGGTTGGATTAGATGTAGTCAAAACGAAGATTGAAGCCCTTGGAGGTATTGTTGAGGTTGATTCGACAAGAGGAAAAGGAAGCAAATTTATTATTCGCATCCCGCTTACCCTCGCCATTATTCAAGCCCTTCTGGTTAAAATAGGAAGCGAAAAATATGCTATACCGCTGGGCTCGATTCAGGAAATCGAGAATGTAAAACCACAGGATATACGTCTTGTAAGAAATCAGGAAGTGATTCTGCTTCGTGATATGGTTATACCAATTGTCAGGCTTGGAAACATACTTGGCGTCCCTGATGCTGTGCCTGACGAAGAGAAAAAATCAATTACCTGTGTAATTGCCAAGAAAGGCGAGAAACTTTCAGCATTTATGGTGGACTCATTAATTGGCCAGCAGGAAATTGTTATCAAATCCCTTGGGAAAATTCTGGCCGGAGTTAAGTACATCGCTGGTGCAACTATACTTGGTGATGGTAATGTTGCACTGATTTTAGATGTTAATTCTCTGGCAATATAAATTTCATGGGGAATAGGGGGAACTGCGAATGGAAAACAAATCACTGGATAAAGAAATAAAACAATTTGTTGCATTTAAGGTGGGGGACCAAGAATATGGTGCTGATATTCATAAGGTATCTATTATAGAAAAGACACTTACCACTGCAAGAGTTCCTACTACACCGGATTATATTAAAGGGGTTGTCAATCTAAGGGGAGAAATAGTAACCGTTATGAGTTTAAGACTAAAATTTGGTCTGCCCGAGATTGAAGAAGATGACGATACAAGGACAGTTATATTTAAATTTAATGAAGCGCTTCTGGGTATTATTGTTGATGCAGTAGACGAGGTTATATCGCTGAAGGAAAGTGATATTGAAAGTGTTACTCAGATAACAAATGACAGGAGTTTGGATTATATTCTTGGTATTGCTAAAGTTGAAGGAAGACTGATAACCTTATTGAATATTGAGAAGCTGATAACCGAACTTCTTGAAAAATAATCCGAGAGGTAAATAACAAAATGGCGAGTGATATTGATATTAGTAATATAAATAGTTTTCACCTCGATGTTCTAAAAGAAATCGGGAATATTGGTGCAGGTAATGCAGCAACTGCTCTCGCGAAGTTGCTGGATAAAAAAATAGACATGAAAGTACCTCAAATTAGAGTTATGAAATTCTCCGAGGTAAGCGATGTTTTAGGCGGAGCTGAAACTGAGGTTGTTGGCATTCTGCTGGGTGTAACGGGAGATATAAACGGTAATATTTTGTTCGTTCTTGATTTAATAAGCGCCAGACGCCTGGTAAATATTTTGATGGGGAACCCGGTAAACCAGGAGATTACGTTTGACAGCATGGAATGTTCAGCATTGCAGGAAATTGGGAATATATTGGCAGGTTCATACTTATCTTCGCTGTCAAACTTAACTAACCTTAAAATTCTGTCAGATATTCCCGGACTGGTAATTGATATGGCAGGGGCAATCTTAAGTGTTCCTGCTATTGAGTTTGGAAAAAGTTCGGATACAGCATTATATATAGAAAACGAATTTTTGTATGGATCAGACAGCGTAATCGGGGATTTCTTCCTGGTACCGGATGAGGCTTCC
>JAAYTR010000085.1 GCA_012523685.1 Clostridiaceae bacterium
CCAAAGGAATATTTAGATAAACATTTCAGTAAAATAGATGATGACAGCTACCAGATATCGGAAAAGGTGCGAAAGTGCGTGACCTTTAAGCAGCTTAATCTGTTAAAAGACCCTTATCCAACGGGAATGGACATAATAGTCTGCAGAAATGTGCTGATTTATTTTACAGAGGAAGCAAAAAATTATATAATGAAGGGGTTTAGTGAATCTCTTAGATCTGATGGTGTACTTTTTATAGGCAGCACCGAACAGATCATGAATTATCAGAGCTTTAATATTAAGCCTATAGAAACATTTTTCTATCAAAAAGCGGAGGGATAGTGGCAATGGTACAGATAGAGAAAATGACTAAGGACGAGCTTATAGAAGTGATCAGAATTAAGGATGAGCTGTTAAGAGAGCAAAGAGAAGAATTAGATGCCTACAGAGAACTGGTTGAAGAGTTGCAGGCCAAGCTTGGCATAAATGATTCAGTATTCACAGGAAATGGAGATTAAATGTGTTTGCCTATCTTAAAGGTATTTTAATCAGAAAAACAGCGGACAGTATTATTATTGATGTTAATGGTGTCGGATTTAAGGTCTTTACTGCCGGCTCTGCTCTTGCTACCTGTAGTGAGACAGGAAGTGAGATAAAGTTACATACCTATTTCTATGTCAGAGAGGACAATCAGGCTCTTTATGGTTTTTTAAATGAGGACGAACTTAAGATGTTTGAGCAGCTGCTTACTGTATCGGGTGTGGGTCCTAAAGCTGCGCTTAGCTTAGTATCTAATATTCCGCCATCACAATTTGGTCTGGCAGTTTTGACAGATGATGTGGAAAGCTTCACAAAAGCACCGGGAATAGGAAAAAAGACGGCCCAAAGAATTATTTTGGAGCTTAAGGATAAATTAAAGAAGCTAAACAGCCAATTAACCGGTATAAAAGCTGAAACAGCATGTATACAACCGGCAGATAATAAAATGCAAGAAGCAATAAGTGCTTTGATTATGTTGGGGTATTCATCACAAGAAGCAAACAGAACAATTTCTTCTGTATATGATGAAGAAAAAACAATCGAACAGATAATAAAAGATGCTCTTAAGGGAGCACTTTAATCAGGGCTTTCTAGCAGGAACACAGATCATTGTTATTTTGTATAAAAAGTGGGGTGGTATAGTGGATGAAGAAAGATTAATAAACAGAGAGTTCAGAAAAGATGATTTTGATGAAGCCAGCTTAAGACCACGTACCATCAACGAGTATATTGGACAGTCAAAGGTAAAAGAAAATCTTCTTGTTTTCATAGAGGCAGCAAAAAAAAGAGAGGAAGCTCTGGATCATGTGCTTCTTTACGGACCTCCCGGTCTTGGCAAAACAACTCTTGCAGGAGTTATTGCCAGTGAACTGGGTGTTAATATCAGGATAACTTCTGGTCCTGCTATTGAAAGGGCAGGAGATTTAGCCGCAATTCTGACTAATCTGGGTCCGTCCGACGTACTGTTTATTGATGAGATACATAGATTAAACCGGAATGTTGAGGAAATTCTATATCCGGCTATGGAGGATTATGCGTTAGATATCATAATCGGAAAAGGCCCCAGTGCCAAGTCCATTCGTCTTGATTTGCCTAAATTCACACTAATAGGTGCTACAACCAGAGCCGGCCTGTTGACATCTCCGTTAAGGGACAGGTTTGGTATAATTAATCGTTTGGAAATATACACCCAGGATGAGCTTGCAACAATTGTAAAGCGTTCAGCAAGTATTCTGGGTATAGAAATTGATGAGACAGGCGCACAGGAGATAGCAAAGCGCTCGAGAGGTACACCGAGAATTGCAAACCGGCTTCTGAAAAGAATACGTGACTTTGCACAGGTTAAATCGGACGGCCAGATAACACAGGAAGTGGCAAGGTATGGTCTTAATGCCCTCGAAATCGATGACCTTGGTCTTGATAATACAGATAGAATTGTGCTCAAAACAATTATCAACAAGTTTGATGGAGGTCCTGTGGGCTTAGATACTCTGGCCGCATCAACAGGAGAAGAGGCAAATACTATTGAAGATGTTTACGAGCCGTATCTCCTGCAATTAGGCTTTGTACAGAAAACTCCCCGGGGCAGGCGAGCAACCCGTTTAGCATATCAGCACCTGGGTATTCAATATACAGACAGAGATGAAACCGAACAAATCAGTTTTATCAATGATAATGAATAAGGAGACATAGCTATGTCCTACAAGGTTGGATTTATAGGTGCAGGTAATA
Source organism: Clostridiaceae bacterium (assembly GCA_012523685.1). GTDB lineage: Bacteria > Bacillota > Clostridia > DSM-8532 > DSM-8532 > DTU059. The sequence goes on from JAAYTR010000085.1 coordinate 2,251, forward strand.
TGGGTGGCGCTCTTATAAAGAGTGTAGTAAGGTTTAATAAAGAAGCTTCCAATAATGGTTCTAAAGACCAACAGCTGTTTTCTGTCTCTGCGTTTGATATTAACACTGAATTACTTAAAAAGCTTGTCAGTGAAACGGATATTATTGAAGAAACCAGTGCCCTGAGCCTCGCAAAGAATTGCGACATAATTATTCTGGCAGTAAAGCCTCAATACTGTGACAATGTACTTGAAGAGATTAAGCCGGTAATAACAGATAAAAAAATAATTGTCTCAATTATTGTGGGCCTTTCAACTCAGTATTTTAAGAACATACTGGGCAGCCAAGCCAGAATTGTAAGAACCATGCCCAATACTCCTGCGCTGGTGGGAGAGGGAATGACTCTTATAAGCTGGAATGATTCAATTAATGAAGATGAAAGAAAAGCGATATCTAAACTATTTAGCTGTTCAGGCAGGGTTGAGGAGTTAGAAGAAAATCTTATGAGCGAAGTAACTGCTCTTACCGGCAGCAGCCCGGCTTATGTTTTTATGCTTATTGAAGCTATGGCTGATGCGGCGGTTAAGTCCGGTATTCAACGGAAACTGGCGTACAGACTTGCTGCGCAGGCTGTATTGGGATCAGCTAAAATGGTGTTGGATACAGGAAAGCACCCTGCTGAGCTTAAGGATATGGTCTGTTCTCCTGCCGGCACAACCATTGAAGCTGTTTCGACTCTTGAGCAGGAAGGATTCAGAAATGCCATAATAAAAGCCATGGATGAGTGCACAAAAAAAGCCAGAGAAATTGGCAGAAAAAAATCCGATAAATAGGTGTTTATATGGAGTATTACGAAAAAACTGTCAGTACCGAACTGAAATATAAAGGGAATATTATAGATGTAGAAAAAATAATTGTTGAGCTGCCAAACGGAAAGCTGGCTTCCAGAGATGTTGTCAGGAATGCCGGTGCATCTGTTGTGGTTCCTGTAATCAGCGATGAAATAATATTGGTACAACAATTCAGAAAACCGCCTGAAAAAGTTTTTATTGAGCTGCCTGCAGGCAAACTTGAGTATGGTGAAGACCCTGCTGTCTGTGCTGCCCGGGAGCTGAAAGAAGAGACAGGATACAGTGCAGGGAGACTGGTTAAAATTATGGAGCTTTATCCGGCCCCTGCGTTTTCAGATGAGATTCTGCATGTATTTTTGGCAACGGAGCTAAGTAAAGGTGAAGCTTCACCTGATGAGGGCGAATTTATTACAGCTAAAGCATATAAAATAGCCGAAGCTTTGGCGATGATAGAAGAGGGCATTATAAACGACAGCAAAACAGTAGCAGGGATTCTGTTCGCATCAAGATTTCTTAATAAATAATCTATATTTTATGGGGTAAACTATGACATTATCGGTTAAAAGAATCGGTATAATCGGTTTAGGTTTAATTGGCGGCTCTATTGCACGTGCGTTAAAACGAAATGATAAGGATTACATTATAAAAGCATGGGACAGAGATAAAAAAAATCTTGAACTGGGACTGTCTGAAAAAGTAATTGATGAACATACTATATCATTAAATGAAGACTTTTTAGATTGTGATGTAATTTTTTTGTGCATTCCTGTTTATGCAATGAGGGATATTTTGAATGAGCTTTTATCTGGTATTTCGCCGGATTGTGTTTTAACCGATGTTGGCAGCACGAAATCTGATGTTGTGGATTTAATCAATGAAATGAAGGTGAAAAATCCATTTATCGGCGGACATCCTCTTGCCGGATCTGAAAAATCGGGTTTTACTGCGTCAAGAGCAAATCTGTTCGAGAATGCCTACTATTGTCTTACCCCCTCAGAAAATACCGGTAAAGACAGTTTAGAGATGCTCAGGGATATCGTGATTGACTTAGGTGCAATTCCAATAGAAATGACACCAGCCGAGCATGACAGAGTTACAGCAGCAATCAGTCATGTTCCTCATGTTATTGCGGCTTCGCTGGTAAATCTGATAGATGAACTTGACAGCCCTGATAATATTATGAAAACAATATCAGCCGGAGGCTTTAAAGACCTTACCCGCATTGCCTCATCTTCTCCGAGTTTGTGGGCAGGTATTTGTTTATCCAATAGGGACAAGATTCTTGAAACAATAGAATCCTTCATTGAGAGACTGAAGTGTTTCGAGGAAGATTTAAAAATCAAAAATAAAGAAAGCATTGAAGAGTTTTTTTCATCTGCAAGGGACATAAGAAATGCCTTATCGGAACGAAGGAGTATTTTTCAAAAAACATATTCAATTCTGGTCGACGTTGACGACAGACCGGGTATTATTGCTCTGGTTGCCTCAGCTCTTGCAAAAGAGAATATTAATATTAAGAACATTGGAATCCTAAACAGCAGAGAGACTGAAGACGGTGCGCTTGAAATTCAGGTAGAGAGCGAAGAGTCACGTCTGCGCAGCATTGAAATACTGAGCAGTATGGGGTACAGAACAAAACAGAAGCACTAATAAAATTATTACAAATAAGTTCTTTTATTTATCTTGTCCAATGTATAATTCTTGTCAACGCCTCATAAATTCTAACGAGGTGATGACCATGTTATTTATCAGCATGAAAAAGAAAACCATAGGCCTGTTTTTTCTTGCAATTATACTGTGCCTGGTGGTAGTGATAATTTACTCAACAGCAAAAGTATCCCATAACGAAAATAAATACCAGTCAGTACTGGCTATGACACAGATGTTTGATGATACACATTTTATAGCATATATATCAGATGTAGAAGCTCATAAGAATAAACAGAATGTAGAAGTATTCGATATAGCAAAAGGTGAGGTTATATTAACTGAGCCAAGTAGCATTGATATACAAAATGAAGTCTTTAATTATGTAAAGACTATAAAGGGCTTATACACAAAAGTTATGCCCTTCCCCGAAAAGGGTTATGTTATCCGTGTCCCTTTTGATACACCAATGAAGGTAGATCAGGAGCTGTTGAATAAGTCGGGAATTAA
>JAAYTR010000086.1 GCA_012523685.1 Clostridiaceae bacterium
AAGAGATAAACGAAGCATCTGCCAATATATCTAAGGTCATTAAAGTAATTGATGATATTGCTTTCCAGACAAATATGCTGGCACTGAATGCCGCGGTTGAAGCAGCAAGAGTCGGACAACATGGAAAAGGATTTGCTGTAGTGGCAGAGGAAGTTAAAAACCTTGCAACTCGTTCGGCTAACGCAGCAAAAGAAACAACAGAAATGATAGAGGGCTCAATACAGAAATCCGAAATTGGCACAAAAATAGCAAAAGACACTGCAGAAGCATTAAACAACATTGTAGATGAGATAGAAAAGGTGGCAACCCTTGTGAATGATATAGCGGCTGCTTCTAATGAGCAGGATGCCGGTATAGCGCAGATAAATCAAGGGATCGTGCAGGTTTCACAGGTGGTGCAAAATAATTCAGCAACATCTGAAGAGAGTGCGGCGGCAAGTGAAGAGCTTTCTGGCCAGGCAGAGCTATTAAAAGATTTGGTTGACAAATTTAAATTAAAAAAGGATATAAATTTACATAATGGCCTGGAAGAAATAAGTCCGGAAGTATTAAAGATGCTTGACGATATGTCTCAAAAAGGGAAGAAGAATTCACAAAGAGATAAAAGTGAAGAGTCAGCAAAAAATAAAAAAATAATACTTAGTGACAGCGAATTTGGCAAGTATTAGTTTCATATTATGTCACTCTGAGCTTGTCGAAGAGTCAGATAATCCCCGACTCGCTCAGAATGGCATAAAGTATTATTTTAAAATTGTGGTACTGTGAGGGAGAAAAAATGGCAGAGATTATGGAGAATATTCTGGAAATGGAAGAAGATACACAAAAGGACAGGTATCTGACCTTTTCACTGGGCAAAGAGAGCTATGGTGTAGAAGTCAGATATGTTATAGAAATAATTGGGATACAGTCTATAACAGAAGTTCCTGAGATGCCCGGTTATGTCAGGGGTATCATAAATCTAAGGGGAAAGATTATTCCGGTAATGGATGTAAGACTTCGCTTTAAAAAAGAACCAAAGGAATATAACGATAGAACCTGTATAGTGGTTATAGATATAAAGGGAGTGTCAATAGGGCTTATCGTTGACAGTGTTTCAGAAGTTATTACAATTCCGGAGCAGGATGTTGTGGATCCACCGAAAATGAGTAAGGGTTTTAAAAACAGGTATATAAAAAAGATTGGTAAGGTCAGAAATGAAGTCAAGCTTCTTCTCGATTGTGAAAAGTTGCTTGACGAGGATGAATTAGAGGATATAAACGAGATCCTGTAATCAGATATTTGAATAAAAAGAGAATGGTTTTGCTGTAATGGCAGGAGGTTGGGATGGTGTTGATGAAAGAGAAAGCACATCAGGATATTAATTTATGGCAGGCAGCGGACAAAAGGGCTAATAATGATGGAGATGGTTTTGAAGAACTCTATACGAATTATATTCATGATTCAGAACAGGAACAGAATAAACTGCAAAACTTGACATATGCAATCAGCAATACAGAGTTTAAACAGTTAAGTGCATATATAAGAAAAAATTATGGGATTAATCTGAAAGAAGAAAAGAGAGTCATGTTGGCTGGCAGGCTTCGTACCGTACTGCGTCAAAACAACTTCAGAAATTTTTCAGACTACTATGATTATATTATTTCTGATAAAACTGGTGCTGCGGCTGCTACTTTAGTTAATAAAATATCAACAAATCATACCTTCTTTATGCGAGAGGCGGATCATTTTGATTACTTTAAGAATACA
>JAAYTR010000087.1 GCA_012523685.1 Clostridiaceae bacterium
AGAGGAGATGTGGAGCTCAAAGGAAAGGGTTTGTGCAGGGCAGATTACATACCACCGAATACTGATGTTATGCCCGGAGATACCGTTGAAACCTCGGGTATTGGAGGGATATATCCAAAAGGTATTATTATCGGGAAGGTGGTCAGCGTTATCAGCAACGAAGGACAGTACGATTCTTATGCGGTGATTGAACCTGTTGTTGATTTTAAGCGGCTGGAGGAGGTAATAGTTCTTAAAAAGAACCAGTGAGAAAGCATAGAGGGAATTTATGAAATACAGGGTAATGGCGGCGGTTATACTGATATGGATAACTGCGTTCTGCCAAAGCACACTATTGGAATATCTTGAGATATTTAATATAAGACCAAATATATTAATTGTACTTATGGTTATAGTATCATTATTGAGAGGCACTGTGGAGAGTGCAGCCATGAGCCTTTTGTTTGGTTTAACCATGGATATTCTGATGGGGAAAACCTTAGGCTGGTATGCCCTGATATTCTTTTTAATTTCAATTCCGATATCCATGATTAATGAAAAGCTGTACAGAGAGAAATTTCTTGTTTTAGTTACATTCGCTTTTTCTGCTACAATTATAATAGAAACAATGTTTTTCCTGATTATGTTTATGTTCAGAGGTTACAGATATTTGCCTTTTCTTTTTGGTACGGTTATAGTGCCCGAGGCCATATATAACAGTATCCTGATTTTGCCGCTTTTTAAACCTGTAAGTAAGGCATATAATCTGCTTGACAGTGTTGACAGAAGGAGGAACAGGTTATCGACATGACCAGCAAGCATGAAAAGAAGCATGAAGGCTTGGACAGATACATAATACTGGCTTTATTTATTATAGTAGCGGCAGCTGCTATTATATATAACCTTGCCAAAATTCAGCTGGTAGACGGACAGAATTACAGGGAAGAAGCAATTTACCGTCTGTCTTCCACAGGTGTAATATACCCTAAGCGGGGAGATATTTTTGACAGAAACGGGGTTCCCATTGCCGGAAGCCGTATGGGCTACTGTGCCCAGTATGTGGATGTCAAGATGCCCAATGATGAAAAAAACCGGATGCTCTTAGAGTTAATCAATATACTGGAGCAGGACGGAAAAGTAATAAAAAGCAGATTAAATAATTATCTGGGATTTAACCCTGTCAGGTTCTTAACGGATAATACGGAGAATTTTATTAAGACATTCGTAATTAATAAAGAGGACGCCGAATTTATCATAACAGCAGACCAGGCATTTGATTATTTACGGGATAAGACCTTTGAAATAGACTCGACCTATACCGATGAGGAAGCCTTTAAAATCATGCAGCTTCGTTATGAGATTCTGGTCAGTCAGCCGCAGATTAACAATCCCCTTACAGTAGCTGACGATATTTCGGTAGAAACCATGAGTATACTGGAAGAAAGAAGCTTCGAGTTAAGAGGGGTCACCACCTTTATTAAGCCTTACCGCGAGTATTATGAGAACGCAAGAATCGTATCCCATGTCCTTGGTTATACGGGAGTAATTTCACAGGAGGAACTGGAAAAATACAATGAAGAACTTGAAGGTGTTGAGGGCAGTGTTCCTTATATAGCCAGCGATATTGTCGGGAAAATGGGTATCGAGAGTGCTGCCGAATCAATACTCAGGGGTGTAAGAGGCCAAACCTTCAGAGAAGTTGATGAAAACGGTAAAACAACTACTTCGTATTTGGAAAGACCGGCTGTTCCCGGGCAGGATCTTTACCTTACCATAGATTTAGATCTTCAAAAGGTAGCAGTAGAATCCCTGGAACGGAATATTAAAAGAATAAGAGAAATTGACCACAAGAAGAATTTCAAAGATGCCAATGCAGGTGCGGTGGTTGTCATGGATGTTAATAACGGTGAGATTTTAGCCATGGCAAGCTATCCGGATTTCGACCCGAGAGTTTTTCTTGAGAATAATGCAAAAGCAATAAACGCATTATGGAACAGTCCGGATGCCCCGGTTGTTAACCGGGCTACTTCAGGGAAATATGCCCCGGGTTCAACCTATAAACCTCTGGTTGCCATTGCTGCTCTTGAAAGTGGTGTAATCACACCTAATACCCGAATTAATATCCCCTACAGAGAAGAAATCGGGAATATGATGTTTACTAATAATGGAGGGAATCAAGGCAGAATAGCTCTTCAAAGAGCGCTTGAAACCTCCAGCAATATGTTCTTCTACAAAATTGGAGTACAAACAGGCATTGATAATATAGTAAAGTGGGCAAAAATATTCGGATTTGGAAGGGAAACCGGAATTGAGATTGGGGAGCAGATTGGATCCATTGCTTCAAAGGAGTATAAGAGGCAGTATTTTAATGAGGACTGGTACCCTGCAAATACAGCTATGGCATCGATCGGCCAGCTGTATAATGCCGCTACTCCCATTCAGCTTGTAAATTACGTCAGCATAATTGCAAATGACGGCAAAAAGTTTACTCCTCATCTAATCAAGATGGCTGTGGACGAATCCGGAACCATAACATATGAGCCTTCCGGGGAATATGAGCAGCTGCCTATATCTCAGACTAATCTGGATGCCGTAAAAAAAGGGATGATAGCTGTTGTTAATTCAGAGGACGGTACTGCAGCAAATCAGTTTAAGGATTTTCCCTTTGATGTAGCAGGAAAAACGGGAACCTCGGAGACAGGACGTGAAGCAACAGAATCTTCCAACGGACTTTTCGTATGTTATGCACCTTATGATAATCCTGAAATAGCAATAGCTGTAGTGGTTGAACACGGTGTATGGGGACGTGAAACAGCACCCATATGCCGCGATATTATGCTTGAATACTTCCGCTTACATGAAAATAGAGACAGCAAAACAGCTGATAACAGGGCAGATGCCATTGATATTATTTGGTAGAGAGGGATGAATTTTATAATGGAGCAGGAGATAAAAGGAATTGTATTTAAAGGGAATTCAGAGGGGCTTGTTATTGTAATTCCCGAAGATTATGATTTTGAAAAGGCAAAAAATGAAATTGAGGACAAGGTAAAAAACGCGGCCAGATTTTTTAAGGGTGCCAGAATTAAAGTTACCTACAGAGGCATTGATTTAACTGCCCGGGAGGAAGAAGAAATAAGGCTGGTGCTTGATAAAAAAAGCGGAGCCATTATTGAGAGCTTTTCAAAAGAGGATGAAACAAAATCTAAACCCATTTTACCAAATACACCTTCAAAAGCAGCCGTTTCGCCGCGGAAAAGCTTTTTTTCCGGTGGAGATGACGGGCCCTGCAAATTTGTAAGAAGCACCATCAGAAGCGGAACTCGTATTGAGTTTGACGGAAGCGTCGTTGTGCTGGGTGATGTGAATCCGGGAGGGGAGATTGTTGCAAGCGGAAATGTTATAGTCCTGGGCACATTGAGAGGAATGGTACATGCCGGATCCCAGGGAGACAGAGAAGCATTCATATATGCTCTTAACCTCAGGCCAACACAAATCCGTATAGCCGAAGCCATTGCACGTATGCCCGAAGGGGAAGCTCAGGAGAGTAGTATACAGCCTGAACTGGCAAAGATTAAAGACGGAATCATTGAAGTGGTTCAGTTTTAGAAAAAAGGCATGGGACAAATGTTACGTTGACTTTTTAACCGAAAAAAGATAATATTAACATTAAGATACAGTAATCGGAGGAAGAGTACATATGGGTGAGGTTATAGTTATCACATCCGGCAAGGGTGGCGTAGGAAAGACTACGACAACGGCTAATATTGGAACAGGTATGGCTCTGCTGGGCAAAAAGGCTGTTCTGATTGATACAGATATTGGTCTAAGAAACCTGGACGTAGTTATGGGCCTTGAGAACAGGATTGTTTATGATATAGTTGATGTTATTGAGGGCACCTGCAGGTTAAAGCAGGCACTTATAAAAGACAAACGATTTGATGGTCTGTACCTGTTACCCGCTGCACAAACAAGGGATAAGAACTCCATTTCACCCCAACAGATGGTTAACCTCTGTGATGAATTAAGAAAAGAGTATGATTTTATAATTGTGGATTGTCCTGCAGGCATTGAGCAAGGCTTTAAAAACGCTATTGCGGGCGCAGACAGGGCACTGGTTGTCACAACTCCCGAAGTTTCGGCTGTTCGTGATGCTGACAGGATCATAGGTCTTTTGGAGGCTAATGAGGTAAGAAATCCGCAATTGATTGTTAATCGTGTTCGCCAGGACATGGTAAAGCGCGGAGATATGATGTCAATTGAGGATATAATCGATATTTTGGCAATCGGACTTATTGGTGTAGTTCCTGATGATGAGAATATCATTATATCTACAAACAGAGGAGAGCCTGCTGTTAACGACAATAAGTCATCAGCGGGACAAGCCTATAGAAACATTACCAGAAGACTTATCGGTGAGGATGTTCCTTTTATGGATTTAAATACTCCTGACGGAATTTTCTCAAAGATGAAAAAATTACTAGGCTTTAAGCCGGAATAAGGAGTGAATGGGACATGATTGATTTATTCAAGCTCTTAATGAGGAAAAAGGAAACATCAAAGGATGTCGCCAAGGAACGCCTAAAACTGGTATTAATACACGACAGATCAAATGTATCACCACAGTTTTTGGAAATGGTAAAAAGTGAGATAATTAAAGTAATTCAAAATTATATGGATATTGATGAGCAAGCGCTGGATATTCAGTTAACCAAAACCAACAGCGATGACGG
>JAAYTR010000088.1 GCA_012523685.1 Clostridiaceae bacterium
AAATTACCGGCTCCAAAAAACAGCCCAAACAACAATGAACCTATTAATAAACTGGAATGAAAACTAAGCTTTTCTTTCATAATTAAATTTCGCTGCTCCCTGGTAAAAGTGTTTTGTCATTCCTATTGAGCGAACAATATCAGAAAAAATATCAGATAACAATTAACCAATTCAGTACTTGTACTTAAATTTTTAATGACCTCATATAAAAAATGCTCAAACTCAAAGATATACTCGCTTTTTTACATTATGATACCAATATTATAGTATTGTCATAGCAGTAAAGTCTATATAAAGTGAAATATTTACAGAAAGACGTTTTACAATACATCAGCATTAGGCAATCCGTTTATTGGGAGTGGTATCCGAAACCATATTCTGTGCCCAATGCCCGGCTTTAACAACAATTATTCCGATTATGCACTTTATGATGTCAGCTAAATAGCAAACCGGATAAAGCACAAATATATCCATAGTTGTAAAATGTGTAAGTATATAAGCAAACGGGACAAATACAGCCCATGTGTAAACACTGTCAAAAAGGAATGTCACAAAGGTTTTGCCCCCTGATCGTATTGCGAAGTATGTACAGTGACTCACCGCATTAAAACTCATGTATATGGCACTTGTCAGCATAAAACTTGTAGCCAGCATGCGCACTTCATCGGTAGTATTGTATATGTACGGAATTATGGGCGACAAAGCCGCAAGAATGCCACCAACTACAATGCATATGCAGACGTTAAAAAATATTAATTTCCATACGGTTTGCTTTGCGCGCGGAATATCGTTAGCCCCGAGAGCCTGACCAACCATAACAGCAATTGCGGATCCCATGGAAAACATAACTACATTAAACAGATTCGTTATGGTACTCGCTATGTTGAGACTGGCGACCACATTTAAACCGCGAGTTGAGAATATCTGTGTCAATGCGGTCATTCCCAATGACCATAATAACTCATTTACTAAGAGCGGCATTCCTTTTTTGATTATGTTAAAAGTAAGACTTTTGGGAATTCTCATTGATTTATACAGACCTTCAATAAACTGAAATCTGCCGGTATGTCTATGGGAATATACAACAACAATAGCAAGCTCCACAAAGCGTGAAATGACCGTTGCTATGGCAGCACCCTCAACACCTAAAGCCGGGAACCCTAACTTTCCGTATATCAATATGTAATTCAGACAGAGATTTGCAAGTACACCAGTTAAGCTAGCCTTCATTGGGAGCAGGGTTTCTCCCATTTCACGAAGTGTTCCAGCATAAACCTGTGACAGAGATTATCCAGAAGATTAACAAAGTGTGAAATGGCGTTCTGAATAATTAACGGCAATAACAGCGTAAATACTGTAATATAAAATTTTCTGTCTCCAATAAATGTTTTCCGGAAACCTCTAAAAGCGCCAGTTGATGCGGTTTGCTTCATATATGTCCTCCTATGCGGCATCTGCAGGTAAAAGCAATTGTAACACAAAAGAAGAAAAATAGTCCAGACTTAATATTTAGGTAATACAAGAATATCCAAAATTTTTTATTGACAAAAAAATCAACTTTAGCTATAATATAGTACAACAGCAAAGGCGCTGAGGGTGAAAACCCACAGCGCCTTTGCTGTTTTTATTTTATAAAGAAGGGATGAGGATAATTATGGAAGATATGCCTATTCTTTTCGGAAGCATGGTAATTTGTGCGGAGCTTCGCCGTATTACCTGATAATCCGTAGAGATTTCAAGGAAATTAAAACCTGAAGACATAAGCAAAATAGTCTATGATCAAAATTTTAGCGCACAAAGGCGTGTATTTATTATGAGCATCTTCGGATGCCGCGATAAAATACACGCTTTAATTTTTTTCAGGAGGTTTAGTTTATGAGTATTACAATGATAGTTGATACCCTTTGGGTGCTGTTCGCAGCTGTATTGGTTTTCTTTATGAATCTCGGTTTCGCAGCGGTCGAATCCGGTTTTGCAAGATCAAAAAACACAGTCAATATACTGTCGAAGAACTTTATCGTATTTGCGGTATCCTCCCTTGGTTTTATGCTTCTGGGCTGGGGACTGATGTTCGGCGGAGATAATCCGATAGTCGGGACACAGCAACTGCTAATCCTGGGTAATCCCAATCTGGATTTCTATAAGGATACCCTCACATCTGATGTACCATTTTGGGGAAAATTCTTTTTCCAGCTGGTCTTCTGCGGTACTGCGGCGACCATAGTGTCCGGAGCGGTAGCAGAACGCGTCAAGTACATTTCATTCATTGTATTTTCCTTTGTGTTGACTCTTATTATTTACCCTATCGTAGGCCACTGGATTTGGGGTGGCGGATGGCTGGCCAATCTTGGATTTCTGGACTTTGCGGGAGATACCGTAGTACATTCCGTCGGTGGCTGGGCAGCTCTTGCAGGAGCTATTATACTCGGTCCCCGCTACGGGAAATACGATAAAAACGGTAAGCCGAAGGCTATACCAGGCCATAATATGTCTCTTGCAGTTATTGGTCTTTTTGTCCTGTGGCTCGGCTGGTTCGGTTTTAACCCCGGATCCACTATGAGTTTCCAAAACCCCGGTGATGTTGTACATATCCTTGTAACCACAAATACCGCAGCTATTGCAGCTGTACTTACCGCTACCGCTACGTCATGGATCTTCATTGGCAAGCCTGATCTTGGCATGACCATCAACGGCTGCCTTGCAGGCCTTGTGGGTATTACCGGAAGCTGCGCTTATGTAAGTGTCGCAAGCTCACTGATTATCGGCGCTATAGCCGGCGTAATCGTAGTGTTCGCCGTACTATTTTTTGACCGGGCTAAGGTTGATGATCCGGTTGGTGCAACTTCTGTTCATCTGGTCTGCGGTATATTCGGTACAATCTGCGTAGGACTTTTCGCGCAGGAAGGGGTAACCAGCCTTTCTACGGTCAACGGCTTATTCTTTGGCGGGGGCTTTTTACTGCTCGGGGCAGAAATCCTTGGTGTTGTTGCAGTAGGCGTATTTACATTTGCATCGTCCTCTCTGGTTTGGGTTTTACTTAAAAAGACAATGGGCATCCGGGTCAGTCTCGAAGAGGAAATTCAGGGTCTTGATATTGGTGAGCACGGAAACTCAGCTTACCCCGATTTTGCCATCTTAGCTCCTATTATGGCTACTGGTAATGGGAACGGGGATCAAGTCACAGCGATTAGTCAAGTTGAGGTGCAGAAACCTTCTTTAGGCACAGTATCACCGGAGGCGGCAATTTCTGTGGTCAACCGGGCACATCCAGGCTCAAAGATGACAAAAGTCACCATAATTACAAATCAGGATAAGTTTGCCGGGCTTCAGTCCTCCCTTGACAAAATAGGCATCACAGGACTGACGGTCACTAATGTGCTTGGCTATGGTATGCAAAAAGGACACACAGAGTACTACCGCGGTGTGCCAGTAAAAACACGGCTCCTTCCTAAAGTACAGATTGACATAGTTGTTTGCAAAATACCTACCAAAACACTGGTCAACACAGTAAAGAAGGCACTGTATACGGGCAATATGGGCGACGGGAAAATATTCATTTACGATGTTGAAAATGTTATAAAAATCAGCACAGGCGAAGAGGGATACGATGCACTACAGGATCAGGAAGACGAATAGTTATAATCCCGACACTGTCCGAAAAGTTTTCGGATATCCGAATCCTCCAGCGGCAGCTGCGTAAGAAATTCATAGAAAAATAGAAGACAACCTGCACTTACTTTATAAAGTGCGGCTGTCTTTTATTATTGTATTAAAAGGGTTCTTAGATTATCTATCCTAACCTGGACTTTGATTTCGAGTACATATCAAATGCAACGGCAAGCAGCACTACCATACCTTTTGTTATAGACTGGTAGAAAACGTTCAATCCTATAATTGACATACCGTTATTCATAACGCCCATAATGAAAGCACCTACAATGGCTCCCCATATCGTTCCGACACCGCCGTATGCTGAAGCACCACCTATAAAGCACGAACCTATGGCGTCCATCTCAAAGTTGGCGCCCACATTAGGCGATGCAGCCATTAATCTGCCTGCAGTTACTATTCCTGCAACACCTGCCAAAAGTCCCATGTTCGAATAAACAAGAAACATCATTTTTCTGGTGTTGATTCCGGAAAGCTCCGCAGCCTTAGTGTTTCCGCCCATGGCGTAAATATGACGTCCGGGTATAGTCTTAGTCGCTATAAAAGTATAGATTGCATATAAAGCAGCCAGAAGTATTAACATGATGGGCAAACCATCATCCATGGCCAGCCAGTATGAAAAAACATTTATAATGATAAAGAACGAAATCGCTTTTACAACTACAGATTTTAAAGAAGCTACTTCATACCCGCGTGCCAGTTTGCTTTTTCTGGTGAAAAGTACAACAAACACGTAAACAATGGATAATACAATACCTACAAAAAGCATCGTCGCATTTAGATACTCCGGCTTATTCTGAAGATTCAGCAAGTCACCGATGCGTAAAAACTCGGGGATTCTGTTTGGAGCAATATCAGGAACCGAACCTGTCCCGATAGTAATATATAAACCCGAGAGCGGTAAGGTCTGACCGTTCAGTATTATATTGTTAATGCCCCTAAAAACAAGCATACCTGCTAGTGTTGTAATAAATGGCGGTACTTTCACAAACGCTATCCAGAAACCTTGCCACATTCCTGCCAAAAGGCCCGTTATTATACTTATAATGATTGACAGCCAGGGAGCCAGACCAATCGTCGTAGTCAATAAACCGGACATAGCACTTACCAGGGCGACAATCGAACCAACCGAAAGGTCAACGTTACCACCCGTCAATATGCAAAACATCATACCTATGGCCAGTATAAGCACGTAGGCATTCTGGCGCACCAGCATTGACACGTTTCTGGGCCAGATAAGTTTACCACCGGTTATAATACCAAAAAATAGCATAATAACAATCAGGGCAAATATCATTCCATATTGCCGTATATTACGGTTCAAAAATTCCTTCATTTTGTTCATACATATTCCCCCTATCGTCCAGCTGAACTTCTAATTATTGTAGACATGATATCCTCTTGGGTCGCTTCGCTGGTCTTCATTTCTCCTACAACGCGCCCCTCATCCATTATGTACAAGCGATCAGTTATTCCCAATATCTCAGGTAGTTCCGACGAAATCATGATGACACACTTTCCTGCCTCTGCCAACTGGATGATTATCTTGTAAATCTCATATTTTGCACCTACGTCAATTCCTCTTGTAGGTTCGTCAAGTATCAGTACATCAGGTGTAGAGAATATCCATTTACTTAGCACTACCTTCTGCTGATTTCCTCCCGAAAGATTGCCTACTTTTTGGAATACACTTGTTGACTTGATGTTGAACTTTTCCCGGTAATCCTTACCTATAATGATTTCTTCATCCTCGTTTACGACAATGCCATTTGTAATTGCTTTTAAATTTGCCAGCGTAATATTGCGTTTTATATCCTGTATATGCACCAGGCCTGCCGTTTTCCTGTCTTCAGTAACATAAGCAATTCCATTGGCTATTGCCTGTTCAACATTGTTCAACGTAATCTCTTTGCCGTCCTTTATAAGCTTACCGGATATCTTTTTCCCATATGCCTTGCCGAAAACGCTCATTGCAAGCTCTGTTCTTCCCGCACCCATGAGACCTGCAAGCCCGACTATCTCGCCTTTTCTAAAATGCATATTTACGTTTTTTATAATAACCCTTTCCTCATTAAGGGGGTCATGTACTACCCAGTCCTTTATTTCAAAGCCAATCTCCCCGATTTTAGGTGTATGCTTCGGAAAACGGTCGGTAAGTTCACGCCCAACCATCCCTTTTATTATCCGCCCTTCACTTACAGGCACGGAGTTATCCAGGGTTTCAATTGTTTTTCCATCTCTAAGGACGGTTATGTTGTTCGCGATCTTTATTACTTCATGAATCTTGTGTGAAATCATTATGCAAGTCATACCATGTTCTTTATTTAATGTTTTCAATAGCTCGAGAAGGTTATTGGAATCTTCGTCATTGAGAGCGGCAGTCGGTTCATCAAGAATGAGAAGTTCACAGTTTTTTGCCAGTGCCTTTGCTATCTCAACAAGCTGCTGCTTGCCGACTCCGATATTTTTTATCAGTGCGGAATATTTTTCATTAAGGCCAACTTTCTTTATTAACTCCTTGGCCTCTTTTATTGTTTCGTCCCAGTTTATAATGCCTTTTTTAGCTCTTTCATTTCCCAAAAAGATATTCTCCGCAATAGTCATATAAGGGCTAAGCGCCAACTCCTGATGGATTATGGCTATACCTACAGCCTCACTATCGCGTATGCTTTTGAATCTGCATTCTGTTCCCTTAAATATAATGTCACCACTATATGAACCATAAGCATGTATGCCGCTTAGGACATTCATTAATGTAGATTTACCTGCTCCATTTTCCCCAACCAGGGCATGTATCTCGCCCTTTTTTACTTTAAAAGTAACATTACTCAGAGCGGTGACACCAGGGAATTCTTTTGTTATGTTTTCCATTTGAAGAATATATTCCGACATGGTCTGCTCCTTTACTCGCTTAGGTTTCGATTGGAAATCTTTCTATATTTGATAAATCTCCTTACCTCCGCAGTTTTAACGAGGCGATTTCTGCCTCATCATATCTATAACTTTGCTGTATGTCGCCATTATCAGAAATGGCGGCAGCTATGCTGCCGCCACTATTTTGATTGAAAAACTATTGTGCATCCGGTATATCTGATAACTGATAATAACCACTGTCAACAAGTAATTCTTTCCAGTTATCCTTGTTTGCAAATTTAATTTCACAATTGTATGAAGGTACATCGATTACGCCGTTATTGTATGTAGCGTTTGTCGGAACAGTCTGTCCTGCAAGTATCGCATCTGTCATAGCAATAACCTGGTCAGCAAGTACCCTGGTATCCTTGAATATTGACATGGACTGTTCACCACGAATAATCTGTCCCACATTAATTTTGTCGCAGTCCTGACCGGTGAGTACCGGGAAGGGTTTGTCTGCTGAGCCGTATCCGGCTGATTTCAGGGAAGCTACGATACCCTGTGCAAGACTGTCATTCGGCGAAAGAACAACGTCAATGTTTTCGTCTGCATAATAAGCGGTCAGAAGGTTATCCATTCTGTCCTGTGCACCTTTAGACTCCCAGTTTGTAATGGCAATCTGATCAGGGAATTTGGTCTGACCGGATTTAACAACAAGCACGCCACTGTCTATGTACTTCTGCAGAACATCCATAGCACCTTTGTTAAACAGGCCTGCATTATTATCGCCCGGGTCACCGCCGAAGCATTCCATCGTGAATGGTCCTTTTTCGCCTTTGTCAAGTCCAAGAGCGCTAACAATGAACTCTCCCTGCATCTTACCAACACCATAGTTATCGAATGTGGCATAATAGTCGCACTTATCTGTATTTGTTATAAGTCTGTCATAAGCTATTACAGGAATCTTCGCTTTCTTAGCCTGCTCAAGAACTCCACCCAGTGCTCCGCCATCGATTGAAGCGATTACCAGAACATCGCATCCTTGTGTAATCTGGTTCTCAATCTGACTGTTCTGAACATCCTGTTTGTTGTCGGCATATTGAAGATCGACTTTGTATCCTTTTGCTTCGAGCGCGGCTTTAACATTGGCGCCGTCCTCATTCCATCTTTGGAGTGATTTTGTCGGCATCGTTACTCCGACGAGCTTAGCTGACCCTTTTCCCGGGCCACCGCAGCCAACAAGCAAGGTTGACAAAACTACCAATACTAACATTAAAGCGATTGATTTCTTCAGCATAATAATCCCTCCATTCATATAATAACTATATTGTATTTTTGTTTTTAATAATCTAGAATGGAGAAAATTATCTTATCAAGGTAAATTTTTATTCAAGCTTAGTCAGTAATATTTTTAATCTGGAAAAAATTGATGTTAAAAAAATCCAGGTTCAAAATCAGTTATTGTCTGCTATTCAATATATAATTTTTTCCTTTAAGAAAGTGCCTCTTTTCAAATCATCAAACGCTTTTATTAATTCCTCTTTTGTATTCATAACGATAGGCCCGCCCCAAGAGACCGGCTCATCCAGCCGCTTCGAGCTTATGAATAAAACCTGGGCTTTCTTTTCTGTTGCCTTTATCTCTAAAGAATCTCCGGGGGTTAGTTTTACAGCTGTCTTTTCTTTTACCAGCTCGCCTGCAATATATGCATCCTCTAACAGAGTAAATACCATGACAGAGCGCTCACTGTCCATATTCAAAATAATAGACGTATTGGGGTTGATGTGCAAATCATAATAATCTAATGGAAGATATTTGCTCATAAATCCTTTTCTTCCTTCGAATTCGCCCGCTAATAATCTGACTTTTCCCCAGCTATATTCTATTTTCTCGATTTCTGAATTCTTGATGCTGCGATAAGCCGGAGGAACCATTTTGTCCTTAGCGGGAAGATTCAGCCATAGCTGTACGCCAAGTAATCGTTCAGAAGCCGGTAATCTTTCTTCATGCATTATACCGGAACCCGCTGTCATCCATTGAACTTCTCCATCACCAATGGTATCCTCATTGCCTAAGCTGTCCCTATGAGTCATGGACCCGCGATACACATAACTTATTGTTTCGATACCTCTATGAGGGTGCATAGGAAATCCGGCTGTGTAGTCATCCGGGTTTGTGCTGTCAAAAGAATCCAGCATCAAAATCGGATCGTACTCTTCAACTGTTATGTTTCCCAACACCCT
>JAAYTR010000089.1 GCA_012523685.1 Clostridiaceae bacterium
CAGATTACTTTAGAACCCGGCTGTTCAATCGGTTCTCATGTACACGATCAGGAAGAAGAGATCTACTATATCTTAAGTGGTACCGGAACTGTTAATGATAATGGGGTAGTGAAGAATGTAGGCCCGGGCGATGCAATAAAGACCGGTGACGGCGAATCTCACTCTATTTCAAACAACGGAGATGTACCTTTGGTCTTTTTGGCCGCTATAATTTTATTTTAATATTTTATAGTTAAACTGGACGGCTTTTGCCGTCCAGTTTGGTTAAGTGTGTGTAAAAGAATACTGCGAAGTAAGTGTACTATGCTTGGTGTTGTCCTGAGCGCAGCGTGTACAAGTTTAGCGGCTGTAGACTACTGCGATTTAGCGCTCCATCTCCAACATCCAGTTTCTAGTCGCGCCCGCTACGCAATCCATGCTTCGCTTTAAATCGCAGCAGCCACGCCGCTTAATTATGTTCGTACAAACAAAGACTGGTTCGCATTATTCTTAAAGTATGCTTGTAACCTCGTAGCCTGCTTCATCTATGGCGGCCTTTATTTTTTCATCGTCAACATCATGATTTAATTCTATTTCGGCCGACTTGTTCTCAAGGCTGACTTTTGCCGATTTAATCCCATCCAGCTCCTCCAGCGCATTCTTAACATGGTTTACGCAATGCTGGCAGGACATACCTTCAATTAAAATTTTCTTTGTCATAAAAATCATCCCTCTCTTTGCAAATGTGGTGTCAACATACTGTTAACTTAATCAGTTATATGGTTTAAATCTTTTTAATCTTAGCGCATTGGTTAAAACAGAAACTGAACTGAAGGCCATGGCTCCAGCGGCAATCATGGGATTCAACAGCGGCCCTCCCATAAGATACAGCAAGCCTGCCGCGACAGGAATACCTGCAGAATTATACGCAAAAGCCCAGAACAAATTCTGTTTGATATTTCGTATCGTTTGTTTGCTTAGCTGAATTGCGGTAGGCACATCCATAAGATCGTTACGCATCAATACAATATCGGCCGACTCCATTGCTACATCGGTTCCGGAACCTATTGCAATACCAATGTCAGCCTGTGCCAACGCTGGTGCGTCATTAATGCCGTCCCCTACCATTGCAACTTTCTTTCCTTCTGCCTGCAGCTTCTTAATCTCATTTGCCTTATCCTGCGGCAATACTTCTGCCAGGACCCGGTCAATTCCTGCCTGTCTGGCAATAGCCACTGCTGTTCTTTTATTGTCACCTGTAATCATTGCGACCTCTATGCCCAAACTATGCAGAGCCTCGATTGCTCTCTTGCTGCTTGGTTTCATCACGTCGGCTACCGCTATAATACCCGCAAGACGATTATCAATGGCGACATACATAGGCGTTTTGCCTTCCTCCGCAAGTTTATCCGATTCTTTCTGCAATGTTATCTCAATTTTCCTGTCATCCATCAGCTTTTTATTTCCTAAAAGCATATTCTTGCCTTCAATTACAACCTCAATACCATGACCCGGTATTGCTTCAAAGCTATCTATGTTTACCAGTTCTAAATTCTTATCCTTAGCTTCGTTAACTATTGCCTCGCCTAGAGGATGCTCCGATCCTTTTTCTGCCGAGGCTGAAAGCTGCAATAGCTCTGAGCGGTCAACCAGGCCGGTTGTGATTATATCTGTTACTCTTGGATTTCCTTCGGTTATTGTACCTGTCTTGTCAAATACAATAGTTTTTATCTTATGGGCTGTTTCAAGAGCCTCCCCGCCTTTTATTAACACCCCGTATTCAGCTCCTTTTCCGGTTCCGACCATAATAGCCGTAGGCGTTGCCAGTCCAAGAGCGCACGGACATGCAATTACAAGTACTGAAATAAATATGGTTAACGAGAATATCACCGACTGGCCTGATATAAACCATGCCAGACCGGCAATAATTGCAATAGCCATTACAATAGGTACAAAATAGCTGGCAATTATATCAGCCATTTTTGCAATAGGTGCTTTTGATCCCTGTGCATCTTCTACCAGCTTTATTATCTGGGATAAGGCTGTATCTTTACCAACCTTAGTGGCTTTAAACTTTATGGTTCCGTTTTTATTTATACTTGCACCGATTACTGTATCACCCGGATTTTTCTCCACGGGTATACTCTCCCCGGTAAGCATGGATTCATCTATTGATGTTCTTCCCTCTATAACCTCACCGTCAACAGGTATTTTCTCACCGGGCTTTACCAGAATAATGTCACCGGTTTCAACCTCTTCGATGGGGATAACCATTTCCTTACCGTCATGTATTACTATTGCCGTTTTAGGGGCTAATCCCATAAGTGTTTTAATAGCTTCTGAAGTCTTGCCTTTTGTTACCGACTCCAGATATTTGCCTAACAGAATCAATGAAATAATGACTCCCGCTGTCTCAAAATACAGATCATGGGCGTATTCATTGTTTCCGTTTAATATCTGAATTATTGCGTATATACCGTAAATAAATGCAGCACTGGTACCCACAGCAATTAGCGAATCCATATTAGGTTCACGTTTAATAAGCCTGCTAAACCCAACTGTATAGAATCTATAACCGGCAATAATAGACGGAATTACCAAGATAAGCTGGATGAGGCCAAAATTCAAAGGATTTGCATGTGGTGATATCATATCAGGTACAGGAAGACCTATCATTGGACCCATGGCAATATATAAAAGGGGTGCGGTAAATATCATGGAGAGAATAAACTTCTTCCATAATGTTTTTACTTCCTTTTCTCTGCGCTCTCTTTCATGATCGGCTTGTTCCCCAGTTTCAATATCAAGAGCACTATATCCCGCTTTAACAACAACGTCCTTGATTTGCGAAATCCTAACTTTTGAAGAGTCATATACGACTTTTGCTTTTTCGGTAGCAAGATTTACGCTTACCTCATTTACACCTTCAAGCTTTCCTATGGCGCGTTCAACAGCTTTTACACAGGAGGCGCAAGTCATTCCGGATATGGGTAATATAATCTCCCGTTTGTTCTCCTGTATGCCATAACCTGCTTTTATAACAGATTCTTTAATTTTTTCTATATCTGTTTTTGTATCATCAAATTCAACCGTAAGCTTTTCGGTTGCTATATTAATATTTGCAGTACTTATACCGTCAACCTTGCGTACACTTCTTTCAACAGCTTTCGCACAGGAGGCACAAGTCATGCCCGTAATACCTAATGTCTCTCTTTTCATATTTACGCCACCTTCTTGTTGCCAGTTATTTAACATATTTATCGATTAAATAGATTATTTCATCTACCTTTTGATTGCCTGCGACTTCACCCTCGGTAAAGGCTTGTCTGACACAATGTTTAATATGCTGGTCAATAATTTTTAAGTTTGCTTTTTTAAGTAGTCCTTGAACTGAAAGGATCTGTTTTGATATATCCACACAATATCTGTCATCCTCCAGCATTTTAATTATGCCCTCTATTTGACCTTTTGAGGTTTTTAAGAGATTCATAACCTGATTTTTATCTTTGCTCTCCATTCTCTATAGCCTCCCGACCGACCCCTATATGGGTGGGGTCTGTAATTCTATTATATACCCTCTATATCATTTGTCAAGTTAGTCAATAAATATTTCATATAGCCTTTATCTGCTTCATTCACAGGATACCCGGATTTGCATAAAAAAATGGATAGCTGATATTTTTTTATTTTATCATTAGCTATCCCTCGATATTCTATTGAATCAGTTCTATTATTTTATTATTTTTTATCATGTCTGCAAACTCGTGAGAGTCGCTAATATTTTCAGATACTATTATTCCTCCTGCAGCTACACCATCTCTCCGATGAAAGTCTGAGCCTGAAAGCATACGAAGCTGGTTTTTCAATGCGTATTCGTATGCAATATCATTATTGGAATTATGCCGAGGGTTCCCATTGTATACTTCAACCCCGTCCAGCAATTCTGCCGGTGCAGGTATCATAAATGGTCTAAATGGATGTGCCTGAAATATAAGAATATTATCTTTTTTTGTCAGCTTCCTAAATTCCCTTAAACTCAATTTGTAAAGCTCTTTATTGTCCCTCAGAAACTTTTCGTCAATTCCGTAGACAAGATAGTCATTAGCATTTTCGAGAAATCTTATTTCCATACCGAGTATTATCTTTAATCCCAGCTTCTTCCCGACTTTCAGGGCTATATTATATCCTTCCAAGAAGCGGTCTATTTTTTGATTCCAACTAAGGTCACCTAGACTGACAAAATAAGAATCACAGTAGTGGTCGGTTATAACTAGGCCATGAAACCCGGCGTCTTTATACATTTTTACTGCTTCCACGGCAGAAACCTTAGCACAGCAGCTGACTTCGCTTGTGTGTACATGTGTGTCGTACTTAAATGCTGTCATGTTAATCTTGTCCTCCGAATTCTGTTAGTTTAATTATAGCATACAATCATTTGATGCAAAAAACGTCGTATTATATA
>JAAYTR010000090.1 GCA_012523685.1 Clostridiaceae bacterium
GCCTGTCTTTGATCCTTATGAAATTGATTTACGCAAAAACCCCACTGTATTCGTCACTGATATAATAAGTTAATTGTAGTATCTAAAGAGAAAATGCCGTGAGTATTATCATTACATATCGCTCACGGCACATGTTATATTTATAGTCATTCTAAGTGATAGGAAAAAATCTTTTGTTTGAAGGGAAAGATCCTTCGACTTCGCTGCGCTCCGCTCAGGATAACAGTGGAGATGCTGCGTTCGCTCAGGATGACACTAGACGTCATTGGTGCCGTGAGTGATGTCAAATGGCGTCAGCGGAGCAAGGTTTCTCAGTGAGACAAACCCGCTTCTTTTCTCAGAATTTCTGCCTTATCAGTTCTTTCCCATGTAAAGTCCGGATCATTTCTGCCAAAATGTCCGTACGCTGCAGTCTTTCTGAATATAGGTCTTCTTAAATCCAGCATGTTAATCATTGCTGCCGGTCTTAGGTCAAAGTTTTCAGCCACTAATTCAGAAATTTTATCATCGGGGATTTTACCGGTTCCAAAAGTATCTATAAGTATTGATACCGGATATGCAACTCCAATGGCATAGGCCAGCTGCACTTCCACACGTTTTGCAATGCCGGCTGCTACTATATTTTTCGCCACATACCTTGCGGCATATGCCGCGGTACGGTCAACCTTTGTCGGATCCTTGCCCGAAAATGCTCCGCCGCCATGTCTGCCCATGCCTCCGTACGTATCCACAATTATTTTTCTGCCCGTAAGTCCCGAATCACCTTTAGGACCTCCCACTACAAATCTTCCTGTGGGGTTGATAAAGAATTTAGTCTTTTCGTCCAGAAACCTATCAGGTATCACCGGCTTTATAACATGCTCTATAATATCTCTTTCAATTTGATCATGTTCTATATCCTCGCTGTGTTGTGAAGATATAACTATTGTATCAATGCGAACAGGCTTGTCCCCATCATACTCAACTGTAACCTGGCTTTTACCGTCAGGTCTTAAATAATTAAGGATTCCTTTTTTCCTCACCCCGGTTAATCTCTCGGTAAGCTTATGGGCTATATATATGGGCATTGGCATGAGTTCAGGTGTCTCATCACAAGCATAGCCAAACATCATTCCCTGATCTCCTGCTCCTATTTCCTTCACATCTGATTCTATTATCTTCTTTTTGCTTTCGAGGGCTTCATTAACACCAAGTGCAATATCGTCGGACTGCTCATCGATGGAGGTAATAACAGCGCAGGTTTCACAATCAAAACCATACTCGCCCTTATCATAACCAATATCTTTAATTGTTTCACGAACTACCTTAGGGATATCAACATAACAGCTCGTTGTAATTTCACCCATAACCAGAACCATGCCTGTTGTAACAGCTGTCTCACATGCAACACGGCCATATGGATCTTGTGCGAGAATGGCATCCAGCACCGCATCGGATATGTTATCGCAGATTTTATCGGGATGACCTTCTGTAACCGATTCCGATGTAAATAATTTTTTTATAGACATTCTTATCTCTCCTCTTGCATTAGCAAATGCTTATTTTGCGAGTCTGATTGTAGTATTATCAATATATGTGCCCTTAGAAAATATAAAAAATCTCTTCGAATGAAGAGACCAAACTCAAAAGCTCCTCATCTGTCAGGAAAAATCCTGCGGGAATTGGCACCATGGCTTGTTCAGCCGGTTGCCGGGTTTCATCGGGCCCAGTCCCTCTACCTCTCTTGATAAGGCTACTATTAACTTCAGAAAAAGAATAACATACAAACATTTAAACGTCAAGGACGTTGACAAACTGTCATTTTTGTAAATATAATTGAAGAAAGTAAAATAACAGCAAGGGAGTATTATTAAATGAGTAAAATGAAAGAAACCACATTAGACAGCTTCCAATTCGCTGTATCAGAACTTTTGGTGCGTAACAAAAGTATTCTGGATGAAATGTCAAAGATACAGGATTCAAATGCGCGCATTAACAGGACCATATCTAAAGCAGTAACACAATGCGGATGTATAAAAATAAATGCCAGCAAGCAGGATTATCCTGAAGATATAGAGTACACAAAGATAAAGGATTATATGAGTTCTCATCTGGAAGGCAAGTTATGTCCTAATTGCCGTGATATACTTG
Organism: Clostridiaceae bacterium; assembly: GCA_012523685.1. Classification (GTDB taxonomy): domain Bacteria; phylum Bacillota; class Clostridia; order DSM-8532; family DSM-8532; genus DTU059. Next base: position 2,131 of record JAAYTR010000090.1, read on the forward strand.
AAAAAGATATAGGCAGGCATCTTTTCTATCTGACAACAATATGTAATAACCTGGACCTCAATTTATACGATATAATTCTGAAAGAATCCGAGAGGCTGCGGCTTTTTGGTAAATTTAATTTAAGATAGGGTCTCAGACAGGGCTTGTTCTACAGTTGAAACCATAACTATTTCTATTTCATTCTTATAATCGGATACAATGCTCTTGTTCAGTCCGGGTACAATACATCTTTGAAATCCAAGTCTAAGGCTTTCTGTAATTCGTTTATCCATTTGACTTACAGATCTTACCTCCCCGGTTAAACCCACCTCACCGAAAAATACGGTAGAGGGATTTATTTTTTTATTCCTGAAGCTTGATGCAATGGCTGCCACAACTCCCAAATCAGCGGCAGGCTCATCAAGTTTAAATCCCCCCGCCACATTCAGGTATGCATCAAAGGCGTTAAGCTGCATCCCGACTTTTTTTTCGAGGACAGCCATAAGCATAGTCAAACGGTTGTAATCCATACCGGTAGCCTGTCTTCTGGGCATACCAAAACTGGTCGGGCATACTAATGCCTGAACCTCTACAAGCATTGGCCTGGACCCCTCAATGAGTCCTACAACAACAGAACCCGGCTGATCAGAGCTTCTTCCCTCAAGCATCAGAGAGGATGGGTTAGCAACATCGAAAAGACCTTTTGAGGTCATTTCGAAAATCCCAATCTCATTTGTAGATCCAAAGCGGTTTTTTACTGCTCTTAATATTCTGAAATCCAAATGGCGTTCACCCTCAAAATATAAAACTGTGTCCACCATATGTTCTAAAACTCGAGGTCCGGCTATAGCTCCTTCCTTTGTAACATGGCCTACCACAAAAACTGTGATATCATTTTTCTTGGAAAGACGCAGAAGCTTGGCAGTCACTTCCCTGACCTGACTTACACTTCCTGGAGCAGAGGACAGATTTTCACTGTAAATGGTCTGGATTGAATCTATTACTACAAAACCGGGTTTTTCTTTTAATATTAATCCCTCAATTCTTTCATAAGAGGTCTCTGATGCCATGTAAACAGAATCACTTACCGCATCCAGCCTGTCAGCCCTGAGTTTAATCTGGCCTACAGATTCCTCCCCTGACACATAAAGAACTCGCTTTGTTTGTGATATTTGGGCACACACCTGCAAGATAAGGGTGGATTTGCCTATACCCGGTTCTCCACCTATCAGTATAAGAGAGGCAGGTACAATGCCTCCTCCGAGAACCCTGTCCAACTCATTGCTTCCGGTTTTAATCCTTGTTAATGCGTGAATTTCGACTTCAGAAAGCGGTGTAATTTGAGGCAATGTTAAATCAAGGGCGCGGGATTGCACAGGTGCTTCCTCAAAGACCTCTTCGATCAGAGTGTTCCACTTTAAACAGGATGGGCATTTACCCATCCACCCGCTGCTCTCATATCCGCACTCACTGCAAACATATTTGCTGCGTAACTTAGCCATTCTCCACTCCTCTTTGTCAGACTGTGTAAAAACTGTTTTGTCATGCGGGTTCAAATAGTTGATTATGCAATAAGCGGCGTGGTTGCTGCGATTTAAAGCGAAGCATGGATTGCGTAGCGGGCGCGACTAGAAACCGGATGTTGGAACGGAGCGCTAAATCGCAGCAGGCTACAGCCGCTAAACTTGCGTAGATTTAATACTATTAATTTTTCACAATACATTTTATCATCCCTCAGATCATATTCTTTTCCATTTTACGCCCTGAGGTGTATCCTGAAGCTCAATACCCATTTCTTTCAGCTTATCTCTGATTTCATCGGACAGCTTCCAGTTTTTCTCCTTACGAGCCTGTTGTCTTTCTTCTATAAGGCGCTCTATCTCAGCATCCAGTTCAGGTTCTTCTGCACTTTTTTGTTCAGCATACTTAATGCCAAGCCCGAAAACATCATCCATTTTCAATAGTAATTCATATATGTCTTTAGACTTTTCAGGATATCTAACCATGTTCCATGCAATACCCAGCGCTTTGGGGATATTTAAGTCATCATTTATTGCATCTTCAAATTCGGTTAAGAAGGAGGTTTGAACATCATCTGGAATCTCTGCAGTTCCTTCCTTGTGCTGCAGGGCTCCTTCAATGAATCTGTCGTATGACACCTGTGATGCCTGCATAACATCCCAGGTAAAATTAAGTTTGTTTCTATAATGGGCATTTAGACACATATACCTGAATGCCAGAGGATTATATCCTCTTTCTTTTATATTCGCAATAGTATAGGTATTTCCCAGGCTCTTGGACATCTTTCCGTTATTTACCATCATGAATTCACCATGCAGCCAGAAATTAACCGCAGGCTCTCCCAGCAAAGCTTCAGACTGGGCTATTTCGTTCTCATGATGAACCGGTATATGGTCTACCCCTCCGGTATGAATATCAAATCTGTCTCCGAGGTACTTTCTGCCCATTGCCGAGCATTCTATATGCCACCCCGGGTAACCCATTCCCCAGGGACTTTCCCATTGCATTATATGTTCCTTAGGTGCTTTTTTCCAAAGAGCAAAGTCTGCAGGGTGACGCTTTTCGTCATTTACCTCTACTCTGGCTCCCGCCATCTGCTCCTCAAGATTCAGTCGTGACAGCTTTCCGTAACCGTCAAACTTTGATATGTCGAAGTATATACCGTCGCTGGTCTCATAGGCATATCCTTTTTCCAGAAGGCCCTCTACAAAGCTTATCATCTCCTTGATATGATCTGTTGCCTTTGGTATTATTTCAGGTCGCCCTATATTAAGAGCGGCTATATCTTCCATAAAAACATCCGTGTAATATTCTGCAATCTCCCAAGGGGTCTTCTTTTGCTCTCTTGCCCCTTTCACCATTTTGTCCTCGCCCTCATCCTCGTCAGAAACAAGATGGCCGACATCTGTAATATTCATTACATTTAAAAGCTCATACCCGTTATACTTAAGTGTTCTTCTGAGAATATCCATAAACACGTAGGTCCTCAGGTTGCCTATATGTGCATAATTATATACAGTAGGTCCGCAGGAATACATCTTCACCTGGTTTCCATTAATCGGAACAAATTCTTCCTTTTGTCTTGTTAATGTATTATATAGCTTCATCTATTTCACTCCTCGCTCTGTGTTTCTCCTGTATTTTCTTTATTATCTTTACTGTCTGATCCGGAGCAAAGCCTGTTTTCGATAGCTTTAAAGGATTCATCATATCTTGCAAGCTCAGATTTAAGCTTTTCTACCTCGAGTCTGATTTTGCAGAATTCCTGGGATACAGGGTCAGGAATATGAATCTGATCCAGTTCAAAGCTTTGACGTATTCTTTCTCCGGAGCGTTTTACCGCCCGTCCCGGCACGCCCACTACTGTGGTATCAGCCTCAACCTCTCTCAATACAACAGCATTGGCGCCAATCTTTGCATTGTCTCCTATTTTCATCGGTCCCAATATTTTTGCTCCTGCACTGATAAGTACGTTATTCCCGACAGTAGGATGCCGTTTCCCTTTATCCTTACCTGTTCCCCCGAGAGTTACGCCGTGGTAGATTGTGCAGTAATCACCGATTTCCGCAGTTTCTCCAATAACTACACCCATTCCATGATCTATAAAAAGGCATTTTCCGATTTTTGCCCCCGGATGTATTTCGATACCGGTTTTATGACGTGCATACTGAGAAATCCCCCGAGCTATAAAATATAGTCCGCGTTTATGAAACCAATGGGCTAGTCTGTGCATACGCAAAGCCTTATAGCCCGGATACTGTAATATAACCTGCCAGACACCTCTGGCCGCAGGGTCTCTTTCGGCTATAGATTTAGCTTCCTCATACCATTTAAACATAAATTCCACCTAATAAAAAAGGAAAGTCCTATTTTAATAATAATAATACATCTGCCAGTCTGACACAAGCAGAACCTGTACTTTTCAAATTTGTCAGGATATTTTTTCTCCCTGGTTAAACTGAAAAGTAAAAAATATCATTTTGTAACTTAATTGCTTTTTAATTCGTCAAACATAGTAAAAGCATAATTTAAAAAGGAGGATTTAAACACCTATGTTAAAAGAAAAAAACAGCAAAAAACTAAAACTCACATCTTTAATTCTTACTTTTATGCTTATGTTTTTATTACTCCCGGCTTTTAAGGTATCAGCTGCTCAAGGTCTTGTTATTTACACTACATATCCGAGCATAGCTGCTAAATCGGGAGAAAATATTTATTCCGGTATAACGATTTCCAACACTACAGGAACCAACATGTTAGTTAATCTTAATGTTGTTTCACTGCCCGAAAACTGGGAAGCCTTCATTGAGGGCGGAGGAAAAATCATCGACAAAATTTATGTAACCGGTAATACCCAAAATTTTGATTTGACTGTCAAGATTCCTGACGATGCCGGCGAAGGCAAGTACACAGTAGTTTTAGAAGCTGCATCAGGAAATTACAGCGACAGGTTGAATCTCGAGTATAATATAAAAAAAGAAATGGAGAACAAGGGGCAGCTTCAAACAAATTATGCCGAATTAAAAGGTTCCAGCGATACAACTTTCGATTTTGAACTAAAAATCACCAATAATAAAAAAGAAGCTCAGACCTACAGTCTCGGAGCAGACGTTGCAAGAGGCTGGCAGGTAAATTTTACTGCGCAATATGATACCAAGCAGATAGCCAGTATTCCCATCGAACCAAATGCAACTTCAACGCTTAAGGTTTCTGTAGTGCCGCCGGCAAATGTTGAAGCAGGAGAATATGTAATTCCTATTGCCGCAACATCATCAAATGAATCTCTTACCACCGAGCTTAAAGTAATTATTACAGGAAAATATGCAATGGAAATAACTACTCCTCAAGGGAGGCTTAATGCCGAAACAACTGCAGGTAAACGAACTCCTGTAGATATTCTGGTACAGAACACCGGAAGCTCCGAGCTCCGGGATATAAAACTTACATCATGGAAGCCCAATGGATGGGATGTCGAATTTGAAAATGATTCAATAGATTCTATTGCCCCCGGCGAATCTGCTACTGTTAAGGCTTATATTACATCTGACGAAAAAGCGATTGCCGGTGACTATGTTGTAAGCATTAATGCAAATACACCCGAAGTAACAGATTCAGTAGAATTCCGGGTTATGGTAAAAACCTCAACTATCTGGGGACTGGTAGGAGTAGGGGTGATTATTCTTTTAATTGCAGGCTTGTACTGGGTATTTAACACTTATGGGAGACGATGAAAATGGATGATAAAAGAGTAGTAATTAAAACCCAAGGTCTTACAAAGAAATATAAGGACCTGATTGCCGTAAATAATCTTGATTTGGAAATATACGAGGGTGAGATTTTTGGTCTTTTAGGTCCGAACGGTGCAGGCAAAACAACCACTATATTGATGCTTCTGGGATTGACCGAACCTACCGGGGGGTTTGCACAAATTAATGGACTTGATACAATAAAAGAGACCATCAGAGTTAAAGAAACCGTAGGTTACCTTCCCGACCATGTAGGTTTTTATGACGACATGACAGGCCGTGAAAACCTTAGATTTATTGGCCGTCTGAACGGATTAGAGAAAAATATTGAAGACAGAATTGACAACCTGCTTGAAAGAGTCAAGCTTACAAACGTCGGAGATAAGAAAGTCGGTACATATTCAAGAGGTATGAAACAAAGACTGGGTATAGCAGACACATTAATGAAAGACCCAAAAGTAATCATACTTGACGAACCTACCCTCGGACTTGATCCTGAGGGAATAAACGATATGCTTGGCCTGATTGTTGAGCTTGCCCGTAAGGATAAAAGAACAGTACTGATTTCATCACACCTTTTGCATCAGGTCCAAAAGATCTGTGACAGGGTAGGAATTTTTGTAGGCGGCGAGCTTTTAGCCATAGGCCCTATCGACACTTTGGGGGAAAAGGTATTCAAAGACCATGACTTAACCCTTGAATTAAGTGTATCACCTGTCGATGATAAACTGATTTCCCTTATTAGATCTATTAATGATGATGTGAAAATACGTACCGATGAAAGTAAAATTTTCGTTGATTCAAAGGAAGATATCAGGAAGGAACTTACTAAGGTTTTATGTGACAATGATTACAAGCTCCTCTTCTTAAAGCAGAGCGGAAGAGATCTGGATGATATTTACAGTCAATATTTTTGTGCAAAGGAAGGGGTGAAAAAATGAAGTCAAAATGCTTGTGGGTATTGTATAAGAAGGAAATGGCAGACCATCTTAAGAGCAGAAGGTTTTTTATTATCCTTATGCTTGTCGTAATTACAGGTTTTTCGGCCATATATGCCGCCGCATATGGCATAAGCTCAGCTGTAGAACAAGAGAATAATTCATTTGTATTCTTGAGGCTGTTTACAACCTCTGGTAGTTCTATACCTTCCTTTGTTGCATTTATCTCCTTCCTAGGGCCGTTAGTAGGCTTGTCTCTCGGGTTTGACTCAATAAACGGAGAGGTTAACAGAGGTTCCTTAAGCAGGCTGCTTGCGCAACCAATTCCGAGAGATACTGTAATAAACGGGAAATTTCTTGCAGGAGTGTCTGTAATTACTTTAATGATGCTTTCTATGGGTCTGGCTATAGGAGGACTCGGAATAATTATGATAGGCATTCCCCCTACCTCTGATGAAATTTTGCGGATATTGGCATTTCTTATTTTTTCAATATTTTATATATCTCTGTGGCTTGCGATATCACAACTATTTTCGCTGCTTCTAAGGCAGACGGCAACTTCTGCCCTTGCATGCATTGCAGTCTGGCTGTTTCTTTCGGTATTCATAGGCCTTTTATCGGGAGTAATAGCAGATGTTCTTTATCCTGCCGATAAGGTTGAAACGGTTGAAGCCGTTCTTAGAAACAGCAAAACCGAGCTGATGATAAACAGAATATCACCATCCACCGTTTATAATGAAGCGGTAATAACCATGCTGAATCCTGGTGTAAGAACCTTAGGATTTATAACACAAGATCAGCTGGTAGGAGCCATCCCCGGAACTTTACCGTTTTTCCAGAGCCTGCTTTTAACATGGCCGCATCTTGTAAGCTTGATAGCCGCGACAATGATTTGCTTTGCTGTATCCTATGTGTATTTTATGAAGCAGGAGGTCAGAATGTAAAAAGCTTCTGGGAACTGAAAACAGATTAACAATACTAAAATAAGTCTGCCGGTCTGGCTTACAGAGGCATTCCGGCAGGCAGGTATACAAAATGATGAGTTATGGAAACCTTAAGTAGAATTGCTGTCGAAAACAAATCACATAAAGAGGAACATCTGGAATACCTTATGCTCAGATTCGGGAAAAAGGTATATCAGCTGGCCTACTATTTTTTAAGAGACAGGCAAATGGCCGAAGATATATATCAGGAAGTTTTCTTAAGAGTATATGTAAATTTAGATAAATTCAGGCAGGAAAGCAGCTATTATTCATGGATATACAAAATAACCGTAAATCTGTGTAAGGATTACTTAAAATCTGCTACGTTCAGAAGAATTGTTACTGTTGGTACAGTAAAGGATTTCAACGAATCCTGCCGTGAGAGCAATAAACTCTTTGAACAGGTAGAAGGCGGAGAGGTTTTCAGCCATGTTATGGATCTGCCTGAAAAATACAGAGTGCCAATATGTCTGTATTATATTGACGATTTACCTGTTTCAGAAATCTCAGATATACTTAAAATAAGCCAGAACAACGTAAAAATACGGCTGCACAGAGGAAGAGAAAAGCTTAAAAAATTATTATCCGGGAGTACTGTAAATGAATGAAATAAATGATATAAAAGAAAAAATCAAAAAAGAATCAGAACGATTTTTCTCTGGTTTTAACAATGAGAAAATGAGTAAATCTGTGTTGTCCAAAATCAATAGTAATTATGGGGAGAAGAGGAAAAATAAGCCGTCCATATATAAAATTACCTTTAATTCTAGTATCGCAGCAAGAATATCAGTAATTCTGGCTTGCTTCGTTATTATAATAACCTCTGTTTTCTTTTTTAAAGGGAAAGCACTTTATGAAAAAAATGATATGATGGGAAAACCGGTCTCTCAGCAAAAGATTGACCTTAATGACACAAGTTATAATGATAAATGGATTACATTTTTTAAGATAAACAAACCAAATAAGGTTCTTCAGGGCAATTTGCTTGCAGTTTTATGGGAAACGGGCATAAACGGCGATTACCAAATGGCATACAGCAGTATGTTTGAAAACAGCAGTAAACCGGAACCTGTCAGAATAATTGCTTTTAATAATGAACAGCCATCAATAATAATTATTTCAACAAAGAGTCCGGACAAACAATATATTCATTACAGAGTAGTAGGATATTCAGGCAGCAGAATTGTAGCATTTATGGAACAAAATTATGTTACCGGGGGTGAAATAGCTGTAATTGATGGTGCAATAAAAGAAACACGCCTTGTTCCGGGTATCATCTACGATAAAAAACAAAATAATGATATGCACGAAGTGGTCACATATTATATTCCTTACCAGATAAATGAGTCAGGAGATATTTATACATCAGTAGAGAATCTTAAAATAAGTAAGGGTGATTATATCGCAGTATTGGGTAATGAAAATACACCTGTAGAGACACTGACTCCAAACCTTCTTGTTGATTGGAATCCGGGAAGTGAGTTTCTTAATGACAATAAAAACACCAAATTCTTCAGAACAGAAAACACCGGACAGGAAGAGATATATATCAAACCTTTATATGAAGGAGGCCAGGGCAGAAAAATCTCTGTTTTAATACAATAATAACCTGGCTCAGAGTTTGCATCAGTACAATTGTATGTTAAAAGGCATAATGCCTGTAGAACGATAAGAAGATATCCCCCGTCGTCTGTACCGGCGGGGGATATTAGTTTATATTTCTGTCGCCCTGGTTCCCGGAATGACCATAGCAGCTCCGACTGCAGTGGCATACTCGGCATGTTCAGGAATATGAAATGCCACTCCAAATAAAGCTGTCAGCCCGTCAAATATTGTTTTCGCCTGAGGTACGTTTGTTAAGTTACCTGTCAGGACAACATCATTGACTTTTTCATTTCTTGATGCAAATACTGCCATCATACCAATTGTCTGAAAAACAAGATTAATTATTCCCAGTGCAACGTCAGCCTTTGTGGCAAGGTCAATTATTTTTCCAAAATTCGATGCAGTTGCTTCCCGTGTCAACCCTCCAACATTGTCATGGGATATATCAGCTATTGAAAGATCAATATGCTTTAAATCTCCATCCTTAGCCATGTCAACAATATCGTTGAAATTTCTTATGTTCAGCATTCGATTTGAAAGGCCTAATAAAGTGCCTCCGCCAACTCCCGTTCCTCCGATATGATAAGCCTTGTCGTTATCCGCCATAACATAAGCCGTACCTGTACCCATACTGACTATTATAGCCCTGTTTAACCGGCTCAGGAATAAACCTCCCATTCCTATCGCCAGAAACTCATCAACTTTATAGGAAGGAATGCCAAAAATCTTTTCGTCTATAAAAGTTGCTCCCACACCGGTCACCATAATTCTGTCAATATCGTTAAGAGTCAGCTTGTTTTCATTTAAGAATCTTCCAAAAGCACCATATACCGATGAAACAGGATCATTAGCCTTTACCAGAAGAGGACTGACCAGTTGTTTCCGGTCATAGCCAATAATTTTTGTAGTGCTTCCTCCCACATCAATTCCAATTATTTTACCCACCAATATTCATCTCCGAACTACATTTTTTTAGTCTTTAAGTAACGAAAATAAGCTGATGCAACCGTCATGGTAATAAGGCCGCTTATAATAGCCTCTGCTATCGCATTTGTTGTAATTACCGACACCAGAATTACACCAAAAGGCATTCCCACTTTTTCAACCAATTCTTTTGCATAAATCAAATAAAGCATCAGAAAAACTAAAATGGTATTTGTAATACTTCCTGCCATACCCCCAATAAATGTACTGACAGGATTATTAACAGATTGCTTATTAATTAGCTTTGACAGTCCATAATAAACAAAATATGCTGCAACACCTATAAACATCCTAGGAAGTACTGATATAAGAGGATTCATGAAGAAGGGGTCCAGAATAGTTACAGGGCGTGTAAGAGCATGTATCCACCCGACAATACCCAATGCGGTACCCATTATTAGCCCGGCTGCAGGACCAAGTACAATACCTGTAATTATAGTCGGGATGTGAATAATTGTGGCACTGATTGCTCCTAAAGGGATCATTCCTAAGGGTGTTAAGTCCATGATGATGGTGATACCAAGCATCAGACCGAGAAATGCCAGGCTTCTCGGATTTCTTAACAAATTTTTCATTTTTGCCTCCGTTCTCATTCCCTCATCGGGATATGATTCGAAATTAGTTTATTCTTATTTGTATGTCCGGCTTAGTTATAATACCGGCACGATAAATATAACATAA
>JAAYTR010000091.1 GCA_012523685.1 Clostridiaceae bacterium
ATTAATAATAGAGTGCCTGCAATTAATAGTGACCTATAGTAAACTTTATATACACTGCTGTTCTTTCTGAGATTCCCCAATAAGCATAAGAATAATACTACCTCAGCGAAAGGAAAGGTAAATATGCTAAAAGAAGCTGATAATACAGGATTTATGCCATCATACAGAACAGGTTTTAAATTGTCAAAATTAAAAAGCGAAATTGATAAAAGAGTAACTGAAATAATCATTATAATATATACGGGGAAAAAAATAGAAAGGAACCTTCCCAGAAGCTCAATACCTCCTCTGACTGCCCATATATTAATGATAACAGCAGAAAAGGCAAATATACATAAAGGGGTTTCCGGTAATGAAACAATACGTACAAACTCGGAGAAATTTCTTATTACAAGCGCTCCCAAACTAAATGCATAAAATATGAAAGATAGCAAAAATATTTTACTAAGTACTTTTCCAAAAAGGACATCCATTATTTCATATATGTTTTTTCCCGGAAAAAGACTGGATATCCTTCCATAGACAATATATATCAAACTTGCCATTACCATCGCAATAATGGTGGCTATCCAAATGTCCTGTTTTGCTTTTGTTCCTGAACCCAGAATGGCAGAGCTGCCGATAATAAAGGTCGACATTATAATAATAGCCTGTTTTTGACTTATAGCTTCTTTCTCCAATAAAACACTTCCTCCATAATTCATTCCAGTCCGAAAATAAAAGTTACTATTTTTTCTATATAATCTGATGGGCTGGGTATTTTAACTTTTAAATCAATTAGGACAACCAATATTAAGGAAATTATCAAAAGGGATACAGAAAGAAAGAAGCTTATCCATTCTTTATTCTGGTACATAGGTATAAGGTCAATAATTACAAATACTAAACCAATTATTACCACATTAAGAGTAGTTATCATGCATTAGTCTCCTAACTTTAAAGAATCTGATAATAGTCCTATGTGCTCAATTTCTATATTAATATTTACCGTAACATCCAAATCCCTGAAAATTATATCCCACTCTTCCCATTTTTCCTTCCATAACTTCGGAATATTTTTGTAAACACTGTTGCCAAACCCGAACACATCTGCTCCATAACCCTTTTGCATTTTTTCAATTAAACGTTCAATTCTATCTTTCAATTGATCTTCCGCATTTTTCTTTACTTCTTCTCTGCTTTGTTCATCTCCGAAACTTTTTGTTGACATGTTTTCATTTAAAAACGTCTTTGTATCTATATTTACTTCTACTGATAATTTGTTGTCTGAGTATACAGGTTTTATATTTGTACTGCTTTCCATGATTTCCAGTGATAATGCTTTTTCTTCTGTTTCAGATTCTATATTTGTAACAATAACTCCACCTTTTACCTCATCCAGAATAAAGCTTAAAGCATATGTCTCTTCATCACTTATAAACCCCTGCAGCTTGTCGCCTTTAAAAATTGCTGTTCCACATAGCTTTACAGTTTTTCCATCAACATTATCTACAATACATAGGGAAGGCAATACGGCTGACACACCTTCTTCAGCTACTGCATTAACAAATTTATACGCAGGAACCAACAGCGCTTTGGCCAGGTTTTTTTGTTCATCTAATATATTTGTCAGTTCCACTGAAAGTATCTCTGACATAGAAGGTTTGTATTTCATTATTTCATTGGCAGTTTTCTCTTCCGACACGTAAAGGTTTATGTTTAATCTTGGTTCAGCATCCCGAAACAAAAAATCTACTATTTTCAATACTCCATCCTCAGCGATTTCCCGGCTTAAAATTACCACAGTTGTATGCCCGAAATACAATTTAGGAAAATCTTTGCTTATTGTATTTCGAATGGCATCCATTAAGGTTTCCCCTTGTGATTCAATCAGAACAGATTTAACTGGTTTATCAGACTGTACTCCCTGCAAATCAACAGCTTCAAA
>JAAYTR010000092.1 GCA_012523685.1 Clostridiaceae bacterium
GCCCGAATACAAGGATTACTTGTAGGAACATCATCAGGTGCAAATGTGTGGGCAGCATCACAAATGCTAAAAAAATACGGAAATGATAGTATTATAGCAACCGTATTGGCTGACAGGGCTGAGAGATATTTCAGTACAGCCTTGATATAAAGTTTACAGGTAATATCTGTTGAAATAAACCACTGCTATTCTATATAATGAAACAATATAGAATAACCTTTTTAACCATGTCACTTGTATCATTGAGGAAAGTAATATGAGATCTGTTAAGTATCGTATAGCTTGTATAGCCATTGCTTCTGCATTTTTTCTTTCAGCTTCAAGCTGTGGTTATCAAGAAACAACCCGGCATTCTACCCGGGCTCCGGACTTTAGTGAACAGGCCCGATCCGAAGGAAAACCCTCTGTGACTCTATCTATTGGTATGGCATACAGATGGGTTAGCTGGGGCGGATTCAAGGATATTACAGATAAATATCAAAGAGTTACCGATAACAAAATAGAAATACAGGCCTTTGATGATGCCCAAATTGACCAGTTTATCATGTCAAGAATTGCGTCGGGAGATGTCTGGGATATTGTAATCAGGTTTGCGGGAACAATAGGGGCTAAATATAATCCGCCGGCCAATTTTGTAGACCTCTCCGATGAGCCTTGGGTTTCTAGAGTCAGTAAATCTAGGCTGCCTTCCATAACCTTTGACGGTAAGATCTACTGTGCGCCTTTTTCCGGTGGAGCAGGGGTAGGAATTGTTTACAATAAATCAATCTTTAACGATATGAAAATTGAGATCCCAACAACTTACTCAGAATTTGATCAGGTATGTGAAAAGCTTAAGGACAATGGGATTACACCTATATTCATGGCCGCAAAAGACAGTTGGCCTATGGTTCAAATTATAGGAAGTGAGCTTGCCCAGATGTGGAACAGAGACAAAGACCTAATGGACAAGCTCAATAGAAATAAAATAACATGGTCCGATGCCGGATTAGCTGATTATTTCGGTATTATAGACGAGTATGTGAAGAAAGGGTATTTTAACAGCAATATGGCAACAGCCACATATGATATGCAGGTTGACGCTCTTGCCAAAGGTGAAGCCGCCATGGCCTTTCAGGGCTCATGGCTTGGAAATGAAATGGAGAGCAAGTATCCCGGTTCTACAAAGAATATGGGACTGCTCGGCGGACTTAACCGCGATGAAGATCCTTACAATGATATAATCAACGAAATAGGCTGGGAAGGCGGTATATATATTTCCAACAAAAGCAGCAATATTGAGGTTGCTAAAGATTTTGTGCGTTTTTGGTGCGAGCCGGAGCAGCTTGACTATTATTATGCAAGAAAAGCTTCCATTCCCTCATTTGAGGGCGTAAATGTGGGGGAAATGGACGGTTGTACAGCTGATGTTGTTGCTGCGGTAAATGCCGGAAAATTTAATGCCCATTGGAACGATGTTTATCTTATACCTTACGATGAGTACTTTAACACGATATTATCCGACCTGTTTTTTCAGCGCAGAACACCTAGCGAGGTGGCTGAAAACTGGGATAAATACTGTCAGCGGATAGGTAAGCAAATGGGCTTTAAAGGATTCTAAGTTAAAAATCTGTATTCAAACTGGTTTGATATGTTCATTTGAATCTCCCCTTAAATCTATATAATTATAGTCAGTATAGTATATAAGGGGGATAATTTATGGTGGGGCCTAAAGTTAAAATTTTTAAAAAGAAAAAAGAAGCTAAATTAAAGGGTACTCCGAAAAAGGTAATTAGCTTAAGCAATTTTCTCAGAAACATAAAAATTTCAACTAGATTAATGGTATCTTTATTGCTTCTGTCTCTCATCCCTGTAACAATTATAGGCTTAGTAGCATACAACAAGTCTAGTGATGCGGTAGAAAATAAAATTGAAACTTACTCTAAACAGCTTATGCAGGAAATCGGTGCAGTAATTGACCTGACTATCTGATGATATAAATCATGTAGGTCATAACATGGACGCTGCAATAGATGTTGTAAAAAAGACACAGGCTATGAGCAGTGATATGCAAGTTTCAGTGGAATTATTAAATGAAAAAGCATTAAAAACAAATGAAGCCACTGATAAGATAGTAAATGAAATATTTACTTTGAATGAATACATGAAAGAAATAAAAAACATTGTTGATATGATCGTGGCAATTGCAGAACAGACAAACCTGCTTTCTCTCAATGCTGCAATTGAAGCAGCCAGAGCCGGCGAAGCCGGAAGAGGCTTTGCTGTTGTTGCCGAAGAGGTTAGAACTCTGGCCGATCAGTCTAAAAACGCGACTGTTTCTATTAACGCGATAATAAACAAGATCCAAGAAAAAACGACTTCTGCCGTAAATGAAGCACAAAACTCAAGTGTTATTATTAAAGAACAAATGCAGGCTGTTCATGTTGCTGATAATGCGTTTAAGAGCGTTATTTCCGCCATGGACGACATTGAATCACAAATTAATGAAGTTTCATTATCAATAAATAAAATATTGGACTCCAAAGATAATACACTTAATATTATGGAGAATCTATCAGCAGTTTCACAGGAAGCTGCCGCAACAGTTGAGGAAGTCTCTGCAAACACACAAGACCAGATTAAGAGTGCTGAAAGCCTGTCTGCATCGGCCATTTCGCTGAACAAAATGGCATCTGAGTTAGATGAAGCTATATCATTTTTTAAAACTTAACAAGTAAAAAATGTTCATGCCCAAGAGTTAAATATGTGCATTCCTTTTAAGGTATTGACAGTATATAGTTAAATTGCGGACCGCATTAAAAAATAAAACATGGGAGGAAAATGATGAAAACTTTTAAGAGATTTCTTTCAGTAATGTTAGTCATGGTAATGCTCGTTTCATTGGTTGCATGCGGAGGAACTCCGGCAGCTACGCCCAGTGATTCGTCCAAACCGTCTTCTTCACAAAGTTCCAACGAAGGAAAAGAAGCAGCTGATGAAAAAATAACCCTTTCAGTTCTTGCTGGTCAATCTACGACTGACGCAGGCATAGAGGACATGATTGATAAAGCATTAGCTAAAAAGTATCCCAATATTACACTGAATTGGGAATGTGTTGACTGGGGTAAGGATTTCCAGCCTAAGATGCAGCAGTATCTTCAGTCAGGAGTTCCTGACATTATGATCGGTAAAGCTCAGGACATTGCTACATACGGCAGCATGGGAGTGCTTGCTGATCTCACCGGCAAAGAATATATTTCAAGAATGCTTGATGCAGCAGTTCCCGGCGTAACTCTGGACGGAAAAGTCTACGGTATAGTTTACAATGCGCTATATCAGGGCGTATACTACAACAGAAAGCTTTTTGAAGAAAATAACGTTAAAGTTCCCACTAACCTTAATGAGCTGCAGGCTGCAATTGACAAATTCAACTCTCTTGGAATTACACCGTTTGCTTCCCATATGGTAGATACATGGAGCATCGGTAATGTAACAATGCAGTTTGCTATTAATGATGTATTTGCAAAGAATCCTACCTGGGGAGACGACTTCCGTGCAGGTAAGGTAAACTTTATTGATTCACCTGAATACAGAAAAGCTTATGAATATAACAAACTTATTTATGATAACACTTGGACAAATGAAACCTTCTCATTGCAACAGACTGATTGTGATGCCAGACTTGTACAAGGCAAAGCAGCAATGAAGGTTTCCGGTTCATGGTCTATCCAGAACTTCCTAGATATTGATGAAAACTTTGATTTCGGTATATTCCCATTCCCGAATCAAACCGGCGATGCCAAGCTTATTTTCGAACCAAATATGTGCTATATGAAGAGTGCGACAACAGAACATTCCGATGCTGTTGACAAAGTATTTGATGTTATCACAGGAGATAAAGAACTCGCACTGGAAATATACAATTTCACAAAGACAGCTTCTATGCTTAAGGATGTCAGTCCTACCTTTACAAACCCGAGCCAGAAAGATATCGATGAATACGCAGCACAGGGTAAGATCATAGATGCAAACTTAGGTAACAACCAGCTGCAATGGGGCGGTTTCCAGGAAGAAAACGCTAAGGATATAGCTGCATGGTTACAAGGACAGGCAACATTAGAAGACGCACTAAAGGCATCTGACGCAAGAAGAGAAAACAGCAAACCTTAATTCTTCCAATGAATAATCAAAATTTTGAACAATAGGGGAATAATGTTTTGCTTATTCCCCTATTTATTTAA
>JAAYTR010000093.1 GCA_012523685.1 Clostridiaceae bacterium
GTTTATAGGTCTGGCGGGAATGACAGATCCACCACGAAAAGAGGCGTTAGAAGCTGTTTACAGATGCAGAATGGCTGGAATAAAAACGGTGATGATAACTGGGGATCATAAAGAAACCGCAAAAGCAATAGCTTCAACTCTTGATATATACCGAGATGGCGACCAGATACTAACAGGCTCTGAAATGGACCAATTAACTGATAAACAGCTGGAGAATGTATGCAATCAAACAACTGTTTATGCAAGGGTTTATCCGAGGCATAAACTGAGAATAGTCAGGGCATATAGGGCGAAAGGCCATATTGTTGCCATGACAGGTGACGGGGTTAACGATGCTCCCGCCGTAAAAGATGCAGATATTGGAATTGCAATGGGAAAGTCAGGAACAGATGTAACTCGTCAATCTGCTGCAATGATTCTTATGGATGACAATTTTTCCAGCATAGTGGCGGCGGTAGAAGAAGGCAGAAATATTTACTCCAATATAAGAAAGTTTATACGTTATCTGCTGTCTTGTAATGTAGGTGAAGTTCTTACTATGTTTTTGGCCTCATTGGTTGGTTTGCCCATACCCTTGATGCCTGCACAAATATTAATCGTAAATCTTGCAACCGATGGTTTGCCCGCCATTGCCCTAGGTCTTGAACCCGGCGAACCTGAAATAATGAACAAACCACCCAGATCCCCTGATGAAAGTATTTTTGCCCATGGGCTCTCAGGGATAATCGCTATAAGAGGCATATTAATTGCTCTTTCGACGTTGGCAAGTTTTCTTATAGTTTTTGCTAACAGCAAAAATATTGCTACTGCCCGAACTGCAGCACTGGTAACACTGGTTCTTTCTCAATTGATTCATGTCTTTGAGTGTAAATCAGAAACCCGTGGATTATTTGAAATTAAGCTGTTTTCAAATATGTATCTGGTTCTTGCGGTTATAAGCTCGTTGCTTATGCTTCTCGGAGTCATATATTTACCTTTTATGATTCCTATATTCGGAACGGTTCCCTTAAAACTCAACGAATGGTTAATATCAGGTGGGATAAGTTTATTGGTTCCCATTGTTTTCAGTATTTGGAGAGATATTAAGAATAAGAAATGATTAGACTTTTATTTTACCTTAATAATAGTTATACTAAAATAGTGCAAGGTGTTAAGAGCACTAATTCAGACGAGAGGGGCATGTTATGCTATCCATACAAAACGTTTCCAAAACGTATTCAAAAGGCAAAGTAAAAGCAGTTGATAATATTTCGCTATCAGTAAAAAGAGGAGAGATTTTTGGTTTTTTGGGACCCAATGGTGCAGGCAAAACCACTACAATTAAAATGATTACAGGTATTTTGCCCATAGATGAAGGTAAAATTACAATCTGCGGCCATGATATTAATAAAGATCCAATTAAAGCTAAGATGAACATGGGATTTGTACCTGATACCCATGATATATATGAAAGACTAAAAGGGATAGAATATCTTAATTTCATTGCTGATGTATATGAAGTTCCGTCTGACATCAGAAAAGAACGTATTGATAAATATCTTGAGATGTTCGAAATGAAGAAGGCTGCCGGGCAGCCCATAAAGAGCTATTCCCACGGAATGAAACAAAAGATAATTGTTACCGGGGCTCTTCTACATCAACCTCCGCTTTGGATAATGGATGAGCCTTTAACAGGGCTGGACCCAAAATCTTCTCACCTTCTTAAGGAGGAAATGAATAGACATTGTGCAAACGGGAATACCGTCTTTTTCTCCACTCATGTTCTGGAGGTAGCAGAAAAGATATGTCATAGAATAGGGATTATTAACAGAGGAAGAATTATCGCTGTCGGTACCATGGATGAGTTAAGGCAATCGCAGGATTCCTCTTTGGAGAGCATATTCTTAAGCCTGACTGAAGAAGGAAGTGGTGCCAATGCGTAAATTTATTAGTTTACTGAAATTGCAGATAAATGCGAGATATGGATTATCAAATGTTCTATATAATATAAAAAGCGACAAAAAGGCTTTATGGAAAAGCATAGGAATGGGTCTGGTTATTCTTATAGCCATGGCCGAAATAATCGGAATATACACCTTTATGATGCTTCAGTTATACA
>JAAYTR010000094.1 GCA_012523685.1 Clostridiaceae bacterium
CTTTTCGTTAACGGTATAATTCTGTACATTCCATAGTGCAGCATTTGCTCCCTTGCTCCTCACCACATGAACTCCCCTGAATTCTTCCGGCCAGCTTTCAACATATCTTTGGTCCCCGAATAATTTTCTTGCTTTGTCTTCTTTTATCGGGCAATATAAAATGCATTGGGTTTTCCATTTAGTTACTGCATCCATTGCATTTACATTATTTTTACACCCTACAAATCCGGTGTTAAACACACCGGTGGAGCCATAATATTTAAGGAAGTCTCTTGAATTTCTGTGGTGGGTTAAAAACAACGATGCCGATGGATTTTCGAGAAATATTTTTTCCGGGTCTGAAAAAAAGAAAAGGTCTGCATCAAGGTGCGCAAAATATTTACAATCCGGGTATTTCTCCATAACATAATGCAAAAATACAGGCTTCAATGTCCAGCAGAATGCCTGAAACGGTCTTTCGTTTTTAGCTCTTACCAGCATATCACTCTCGACATCATTAAGCATTACAGGTACTATTTCTTCAATATTTATTTTATTTAAAATATGCCATACTATTTCATTAACACAGAGGGTAAACACTTTAAAATCACTGCCATTTGCCCTGAGTGAAGAAACCATTGCCAGATATTTAAATAAATGATCTTGAGAAACCACTGTCGAAAAATGATACTTACTCATAACTACCTTTCCTTTCCTGTCGATTTGCCTTTAACAGCCTCTCAAAATCTATATTAAAAGCTTGTTTTAACAGCATTGACAATCCCTTGATAAAGAAGGACACGCCCTCCTTTTTTTCAATTCTTAATATTTTTTTGACGTAATAGTCTAACTTTTTGATAACCTCAAGTAGAACCTCTCTGCCGTTATCCTCCAAAGGTGAAAAAAATCTTCTTCTGATTGCCTGTAAAACATCTGAAAACAGCTGTAATATATCGTGATATTCAACATTTGGGAGCAATTGATATATATCCTTGACAATACCGTTCAGATTAACTCTGTTAAGGCCAAGATTATCACTCATACACACCAGGGGGACATCAATAAAATATATATTGTTGTATTTGTCGCACATGAAATTGATATTTACAACAAGATCATCAGACCGGTAATTGGCAGGATGCTCCTGATGAAGACTCAGAATGTGATCGGCCATTACAAATTTGCACCCCGATTTATACAACCTTACCCCCAGATCATAGTCCTCATAGCCATATCGTACAATGTTGGTATCAAACATACCCACATCCATAACTCTTTGCCGCTCGACAGAGAGATTGTTAGTTATGCAAAACCGCCAGGGTAAATAATATTCAGTAAAATTCCTCCCGTATTGTCTGATGATTTCTTTTAAATCGTCAATAAATCCAAAATCAAGATCAAAACTGTATGGCAAAAGATCTTCACTTTTTACCAGTTCTTCATTTATGAGAGGATAGGCATCCCAATATATAGACAAACGTTGAAGTCCAAGTTTCTCCCGAACTCTGTTAAAATTAATAATCTGATTTTCCGTTAAGTTTTTATAATAATATGTAAAAATTCTTTTCCAGAACAGTCCGCATACCACCATACCGGGCTGCTCGTGTGCATCAATATGCTGCTTTATAAAATCCCTTGATGCAATCATATCGCTGTCGTGGAAAATAAGAATCTCGCCTTCAGAATTTAATATCCCCTCGTTTCTTCCATATGCAATACCTCTGTTTTGCTCGATCCGAATAGCTTTCATAGGATATTTAAGCTCAAAGCATTTCAGCATTTCCATTGTATTATCGTTAGATCCGTTATCAATAACCACAACCTCAACATCATCGTCATCATAACTCTGGCAGTTCAATGCCACCAGGTTCAGATAGAGCCGCTCTCTGGCATTATAGGATGGTATGATAATACTGGCCTTCAATTGATTCATGCATCCTTCCCAAAAAATTTTCTATACCAGTCTATAGTTCTTCTTAATCCCTCGTCTATTGTAAACGAGGGCTTCCACCCTAAAATCTCCCTCGCTTTATTAGCAGAGAGATATTGGTGAACTATCTCGTTACTCCCCTGATTTAAAATAACAGGAATTAAATCTGTATTCATTAACTTAAGTATCTTATTTACAAGTTCCAGTACCGTAAGCTGAATTTCGTTACTAAAGTTAAATGCCTGGCCTTCAAGATTTAAATCAATCATCTTCTCAGCCAGAAGCAAATAAGCTTTTACCGCATCCTCAACATAAAAATAGTCTCTAATGAATTTTCCGTCACTTCTTATTACAGGCCTATCCCCTCTTAATACACTTTTTATTGTCTGGGGAATGATTCTGTTAAAATTAAGGTCTCCCCCTCCATACAGGTTCCCGCAGCGTGTAATACATACGGGAAGACCGTATGTTTTATGATACGCTTGAGCTATCAAATCGGTGCAGCTTTTAGACACATCATAGGGATGGCTGCCTTTAAGGGGCATATCTTCATGGTAAGGAAGCTGAGTCTGATCGCCGTATGCTTTATCGCTTGATGCAACAACAATTCTTTCCACAAGCGGACTTCGTCTTGCAGCCTCCAAAAGATTATATGTACCCCTGATATTGGTCTCAAATGTTGCCAGCGGATTTCTGTTGGCTATTCCAACTATGGCCTGAGCCGCAATATGAAATACCGTATCAATTTCATATCCTCCCAGTATACGTTCTAAGAGGGGTTCGTCTTCAATAACACCTGAGACAATATTGATTCTTTTATATTCTTCACCTTCATATAGATTTGATTTCGGCACATTGTCCCTGACAAGACCGGTAACATTTGCCCCCTGATTCACAAGCTCTTTTGCCATATAACTTCCTAAAAAGCCGGTACAGCCTGTCAGAAATACATTTTTGTTATCCCAAAAACTCATGTCGCTACCATACCTTCCATAAATATCTGTCATTATTGCATTCCTGATTAATTCTTAAAATATCGCTGTATGTATCGCAGGCATTCCAATAACCTTCGTGGAGATAGACTGCCAGCTGGTTGTCTTTAGCAAGGTTTTTTAATGGCTCCTGTTCCAAAACACTGGTGGTGTCATCATCTATATAATCAAAGATTCCGGGCTCAAAAACAAAGAAGCCTCCGTTAATAATACCTCCGAAGTCTTCCTTCTCGGAAAATGAGCGGGCTACCCCATTCTCAACAGTTAAAATTCCATATTGTGTTTTTTTCTTTACGCCGGTTACCGTTGCTATTCTTCCCATTTTTCTGTGGTATGAAAGAAGCTCATTTATATCCACGTTTGAGAGCCCATCCCCGTATGTGGCCATAAAAGTTTCATTGCCAATATAATCTCTTGCTCTTTTTATTCTGCTTCCTGTCATTGTTTCCATCCCTGTATCCAGAAACGTTATTTTCCAGTCCTCCTTATTTTCCAGAAGCTCAATACTGTCTGTCCCGGTATCAAGTCTGAAGCTGTGATACTTCCATGCGTAATTTATAAAATATTCTTTTATTTTCTCTCCTTTATAACCCAAAAGGAGAATAAAATCATCAAATCCAAAGTGTTTATAATTCTTCATGATATGCCAGAGCATAGGTTTTCCGCACACCAGCGCCATGGGCTTGGGCATGTCCTCAGTAAGCTCATACATCCTGAGGCCTTTGCCCCCGCAAAGTATAACAACCTTCATTCCTCCGCCTCCTGTAATGGTTGTACTATAGTATCTTATGTCACATCCCCCGTAAGGGTGAAAAAGCCAAAGTTCATGTTATTTTCCGGTATAAGATGGGTAAAATATATTGAAATACTGTTGCAGGAGGAAACTATGGATAATTTCATTTTTAATAACCCAACCAAAATTATCTTCGGAAAGGACACCGAATTGCTGGTAGGGCAGGAAACAAAAAAATACACTAATAAAGTCCTGCTTCATTATGGCGGAGGCAGCATAAAAAAGTACGGATTATATGATAGAGTAATAAAATCTCTTAAGGAAGCCGGGATTGAAGTTTTTGAATTATCAGGGGTTCTGCCTAATCCCAGGCTGTCGTTAGTTAACGAAGGTATCCGTATTTGCAGAGACAATGATATTAACTTTATTTTAGCCGTTGGCGGGGGAAGCGCCATTGACTCATCTAAAGCAATCGCAGTTGGTGTTCCGTATGAGGGAAATGTCTGGGACTTTTATGACGGCACCAGGGAACCTGAAAAAGCTCTGCCTGTTGCTGCTGTGCTTACCATTCCGGCTGCGGGCAGTGAATCCAGTCACAGCTCGGTTATCACCAATGAAGACGGATGGTATAAACGGGGTTTAAGCAGTACTCTTTTATATCCTGTATTCTCTATTCTGAATCCGGAGCTCACCTATACCCTGCCGGATTACCAGACGGCATGCGGTGCTGCAGATATTATGGCTCATATTATGGAACGCTACTTCACTGACACCAGAAATGTTGAATTAACAGACAGACTATGTGAAGCAACCTTTAAAACCATTGTCCGTAACATTCCTCTGGCACTAAGAAAGCCTGATGATTATAATTCCAGGGCTGAAATAATGTGGGCGGGAACAGTAGCTCATAATAACCTTCTTAACACAGGAAGGCTGGGCGACTGGGGGTCTCATGATATTGAGCACGAAATCAGCGCTATTTACGACATCGCTCATGGGGCAGGCCTGGCAATAGTATTTCCGGCCTGGATGAAATATGTATATAAGCGTAATATAAATAGATTCGCACAATATGCACAAAGGATCTGGAATATTGATGACAATCTTTTTGATCTTGAAGATGTAGCATTAAGAGGAATCGCTGCTCTGGAAAATTATTTTAATTCAATTGGTCTGCCTACCCGATTAAGCCACGTCAATATTGATGATACCCACTTAGAGGAAATGGCAGACAAGTGTACCGCATCTGATACAAAAACTGTCGGTGCTGTTATGAAGCTAAACAAAAACGATGTGCTTAATATTCTGAAACTTGCCTTGTAATACCTTCCTGTTATACATAGGCAATAATACTAAAGACGGGGATAAACCCCGTCTTTTTATGGCAGTTTATACTGCTCTGATGACACCGCAAGCAAGTCTTTTACCGGCATTCCCCGCAGGTTGAGATCTGTAATCATCAGGGTTTTGATGTATTATAACAGTCCTGCCTACTATCTGAGCGGGACTGAATCTGTCCGTAAAGAAGGCTAAAAATGCATATCCGTTGTTCCCGAAAAGTACCGGCATATCTCCTGCATGCATAGGATGGGGCGCATTAGTGGGATTATAGTGACCCTTAGCCGCTTTAAATGGATCCGAGGGATCACCTTTCTCACATGTATTTCCCTCATGGATATGAAATCCGAAAGGATTAACAGGTGGTATGCTATTTGTAGGCGCAATGGTCTTAGGAAGATTATACACCTCTGCTGCTACCAATGTCCCGTTATGTACGGGGTAAAAACTAACTGTACCGGTAATAGAAGGTGCCAGAGGTCCTCCCGACAGCTCAGCTTTAGCGAAGGGTTTCTTATTAATTATGGTATTTGCAAAAAAATTAATGTTTTTTACTTTCATGACCTTCACTTTAAAAATTTATTCCGATATATTATATGCATGGCGGGTAAAAGAGGGACAAAGGGTAATAATAAAAGTGAGGGCTAAGAACATGGCTAAGGAAATTGAGCGTAAATTTCTTGTTATAAATAATGATTATAAAAAAAGTATTGACGGGATACTTTATAAGCAGGGATATTTAAGCGCCGATCCAAAACGCACTGTGAGAGTGAGATTAGCCGGAAATCAAGGCTATCTTGCCATAAAGGGAATTTCAAATGGCGCCGTCCGCACCGAATATGAATATCCTATCCCGCACGAAGATGCGGAAGAATTGCTCTTGCTATGTGAAATGCCCCTGATAGAAAAATACCGCTATTTTGTAACGTATAAAGGGCACACCTGGGAAGTGGACGAATTCTTTGGTGAAAACAAAGGTCTGGTCATTGCTGAAATTGAGCTGGAATCTGAGAGTCAGACTTTTGAACTGCCTCCGTGGGCAGGTGCTGAGGTTACCTCAGACCCAAGATATTATAATTCTAATCTTGTACGTTTTCCCTTCAGTCAATGGAAAGATTTAGATTAAGCCAAGCCGAAGGATCTTACGCCAGTAAGGGCGGTTCTTAACCACCCTTGCCGGACAAATACTGATATTAATTAATTTAAGTTATATCTGATGTTATCACCAAACACATGGTAGGGAATTATGAAGGATTGAATGCCTTCGGAATATGGGGCGATGGTGTACAATGGATAAAATATTGCCAGACCTTCCTCTGTCAGGTAGTAGTTCTTTGGATCAAAGTATTTATTCAAATTTTCCTCTAAATTATCAAAATAATGTGCCATTCCGGTTATTTGCCTTCTTCTGGCCTCGGACCCAATATATTTCAGCATAACCGGCTTATAGTTGTAATCTTTCACAAACAGTGAATTCAACGTAATAATGGTACCCCTTCTCATATCCCAAGTGTTGCCGTGCCTGACGGTGTTACCGTGAGCACCTCCTGTAAATTCATAAATATCATAAAATAAGCTGATTAAAGGTTTTTTACAGTAAGTTGGTTCAAAAGCCTCAACCAGCTCAAAGCCATGGAAGGGAAATCCCTGAGAAACTGAGGCATTGTATTGTTTTACAGCTGCCTGATACAGCTTGGTAGACGCATAGCGGTAATTCCTATGGGCCTTTTGCCTGTAATGCATGTTAAAGCGCATGGAGTTCCCGCTGTAATTAGAAGCCAGGCTTGGGTAATCAATTTTTACATTAACCATCAATACCTTGTTATGATACAAACTGTCTTTTATTGTCCGAGTTCTAATAAAATCGCACTTCATTCATACCACCTCACATCATCTTACTGGCATGGGGCTAATTTTGTGCCAGTCCAGCCGTATTAACGCTAATAAAGATTTGCCCGGGAATTTTACCCGCTCTCTGTCAGAAATTAAACACAAAAAGTAGGCGGAGTGTTTCTCACTTATTAACAACTCCGCCTAACCTACCCCATATTAACTGGGATAGGGTTTTAGAACTGCACCTGCTGTTTTTTAAATTATAAAACGTAGGACAATAATGGGCTTCATCCTCTCCTATATAACATATTTCTTTACCATAAAATATGCTGAGGGACAATTTTATAATTACTGATTATTAAAAAAAATGATACTTTTATTTAAATGTTATATTATAATAAATTGTAACGTAAGAAATCAGAGAAAAAGACTGGAGGGCTTTCAATGAAAGCAGTAATAACAGTTATAGGTCACGATAGAATCGGTATTATTGCATCAGTCACAGGAGTTTTAGCAAAAGCAAATGTCAATATTCTGGACATATCCCAAACAATTATGCAGAATATATTCAGCATGATTATGCTGGTTGATGTTTCAAATATGAATTGTGAGTTTTCTGAAATGAGTGATTTGCTGAAACAAACAGGTGAAGATCTTGGTGTAGATATAAGGTTTCAGAGAGAAGAGATTTTTACCAGTATGCATCGCATTTAGGGGAGAAATATATGTTTAATGTAAATGAGATACTTGAAACCATAAATATGATTTCAGAAGAAAACCTTGATATACGCACAATTACAATGGGCATATCCCTTAGAGACTGTGCTTCGGATAGCGGTAAAACTGCCGGACAAAAAATATATGAAAAAATAGTTCGTTGTGCACAGAATCTGGTCAGAACCGGTGAGGATATCGAGAAAGATTTCGGTATTCCAATAATAAATAAAAGAATATCTGTCACCCCAATCGCATTGGTAGCCGAAAGCAGTGATGAAGAGAATTATGCCGTTTTTGCCAGGGTCTTGGATAAAGCGGCAAAAGCTGTCGGAGTAAACTTTATCGGCGGTTTTTCTTCATTGGTTCATAAAGGATATACCAAGGGAGACAAGCTTCTTATCAAAGCTATACCTGAGGCGCTTTCTGAGACAGAAAGAGTATGCGCATCGGTTAATCTTGCCACTACCAAGTCCGGTATAAATATGGATGCCGTAAAAGAAATGGGCTTTATTATAAAAGAATGTGCCGAAAGGACCAGGAATAATGGTGCCGTTGCATGTTCCAAGCTTGTGGTGTTCTCTAATGTACCTGAGGACAACCCGTTTATGGCTGGCGCTTTCCATGGCGTAGGGGAACCTGAATGTGTTATTAATGTTGGAGTAAGCGGTCCCGGTGTTGTAGCTCATGCATTAAAGGACCTGAATGGAGCCGATTTTGGCACGATAGCTGAGACCATTAAGAAAACAGCCTTTAAAATCACGAGAATGGGGCAGCTGGTGGCACAGGAAGCTTCCAGCCGCCTTAAGATACCTTTTGGCATTGTGGATCTGTCACTGGCCCCGACTCCTGCTGTAGGAGACAGTGTTGCCCGCATTCTTGAAGCTATGGGTCTGGAGAAATGCGGTGCCCACGGAACAACTGCAGCTCTGGCTCTGTTAAATGATGCAGTTAAAAAAGGCGGCGTTATGGCCAGTTCTTATGTAGGAGGCTTAAGCGGAGCTTTTATTCCTGTAAGCGAAGATGCGGGAATGATTGAAGCTGTAATGCGAGGGGCCCTTTCTATCGAAAAACTGGAGGCTATGACCTGCGTATGTTCTGTCGGGCTGGATATGATCGCTGTACCCGGTGACACACCGGCATCGACTATTTCGGCTATTATTGCCGACGAGGCAGCTATAGGGATGGTCAACAGCAAGACCACAGCAGTCAGAATAATTCCTGTTCCGGGCATGAAGGAAGGGGACGTGGTCGAGTATGGCGGCCTTTTTGGAAGAGCTCCCATTATGAGAGTTAATCCATTTTCTTCTGAGGAATTTATTAATAGGGGTGGCCGTATACCTGCTCCTTTGCAAAGTCTTAAAAATTAACAGGTATTTACTTTATTGAATCAGCTTTATATTAAATTGTCAGGGGGTGTTTGCATGATAGACAGAGTATTTAATATCGGAGATATTGTTGAGCTTAAAAAACAGCATCCATGCGGAAGTAAGCTTTGGAAGATATTAAGGACAGGAGCTGACTTCAGAATAGAATGCCAGGGATGCAAGCATTCTCTAATGATCTCCAGACCAAAGTTCGAGAAAAGCGTAAAAAAAATAATATCCTCTTAAAAGAGGATATATACTTTAAATTGGATTATCAGACTGACA
>JAAYTR010000001.1 GCA_012523685.1 Clostridiaceae bacterium
GAAGTAATACTTTACTAGGGGATGGGCACAGTTGAGACAGGTGCGGTGAGTGATGTAAAATGGCGTCAGCGCAAAATCTTTTTACGTTAAACAGGGGAGCGGTTGTAGACCGCTGCGATTTAGCGCTCCATTTCCAACATCCAGTTTCTAGTCGCGCCCGCTACTTAGATCCATGCTCCGCTTTAAATCGCAGCAGCCACGCCGCTTAATTATGTTCGTACAAACAAAGACTAGTTCGCATTATTCCTAAACATGAGCTTGCGAATATCAGAAAGTTACCGCCGCGGCAGCAAGACAATTTCCTTGGATTACAACTTCTCAAGCTGGGTTTTAATTTTTTCAGCCAGTTGCTTGCCTATGCCCTTAACTTTTGCGATATCCTCAGCACTGGCTTCTTTTAGCTTTTTAACAGAACCGAAGGCTTTTATCAACTCTTTTTTTCTAACCGGCCCCACGCCCTCGAGCTCATCCAGCACCGATTTTTCTATGCGCTTTTTTCTGAGGTTTTTATTATACTGGAGCGCATATCGATGGGCTTCATTTTGAATAGAAGCCACAAACCTCAATATATCATTATCTCTCCCAAGTTCAATACCGGTTGTCCCATTTACCAGCCTATGGGATCTGTGTCTGTCATCCTTTGCCATACCCCAGACCGGAACATTTATACCTAAATCAGTCAGAACCTCTCTTGCCGCATTTACATGCTGAGCACCGCCGTCCACCAGTATCAGGTCGGGCAATTCACCAAAGGCCTTATCCTTCTCACCTGACAAATATCTGTTAAAACGGCGTATCAAGGTCTCCTGCATACTGCCATAATCATTCTGTTCAGTGATTACCTTCATTTTGAAGCGCCTGTAGCTCTGGCTGTCAGCCTGCCCGTCACGGAATACTACCATGGAGGCAACTATTTCAGTACTTCCAGTATTTGATACATCATATGCTTCAATTCTTCGTGGCATATTCTGCAATTTAAGCGTGTTCTGAAGCTTTTTTACCGCCTCAAATGATTTTGCCTGCGCTGCCAGAACATTCCTCTGATACAATTCCAGTTCTTCCTTTGCATTCTGTACAGCCATATTTATAAGCTCTGCCTTAATCCCTCTTTTAGGAACAACCATAGTCACTTTATTACCGCGCTTTTTTGAAAGCAACTCAACCAATACATCTTTAGATTCAGGCTCGGTTTGCAGTGCTATTTCCTTTGGAATCTCAGGATTTGCTTCATAATATTGAATGATAAATGATACTATTGCTTCGCTCGGAGGAGCTGCTCCCATACCTTCAAGAACAAAAGCTCTCTTGCCAATAAGCCTGCCATCCCTGATAGCAAGCACACTGGCCGCATAGTGCCAGTCATCGGCAAAAAGGGCTATAACATCCCGCTCATCCATCTTCGTTGTATAGACAGATTGCTTTTTATATAATTCTTTTATACTGTTTATTCTGTCCCTGATGACAGCAGCCTTTTCAAATTTCATTTGTTCCGATAGCCTTTGCATTTCAGCTTCCAGCATATTAATTACATCATCATGCCTTCCGTCTAAAAAGGCCACAGCATTTTTGACAAGCTCAGCATATTCTTCCCGGGAAATATTTCCGGCGCATGGTGCAGAGCACAAACCTATATGGTAGTAAAGGCAGGGCCTCTGTTTTTTTTCAGGGTTTATATTCCTCTTGCATGTCCTGATAGGAAATAACCGTCTTAGAACCTCAATTGAGTCCTTTACAGCAGACATCTTAACAAAAGTACCAAAATATTTCGCCCCGTCTTTTTCAATCCTGCGGGTTATCTCAATTCTGGGGAATTCCTCCTGAACTGTGATTTTTATATGGGGATAAGTTTTATCATCCTTCAGCAGAATATTATATTTGGGTTTATGCCTTTTAATCAGAGTATTTTCGAGGATTAAAGCCTCCTCCTCGGTATGAGTTACAATATATTCAATTGACTCAACATTTGAAACCAGCATTGAGGTTTTGGAATCCCTGTCATCCCTGTGTTGAAAATATGACTTTACTCTGTTCTTAAGAATTTTTGCCTTCCCAACATATATTATGGTTCCTTCTATGTCACGCATTATATAAACTCCCGGTGATTCGGGAAGATTCTTGAGTGTTTCATCAATTGAAGCCATTTTTTCAACCTCCTTACTGGCTAAGCCTTTCTTAAGTAAATACTGTTTTATCCCGGGAACGAGAGGACAGGTACCTGTAATGCGGGACCAGATACCAGTCACCTTGAGCTATATGAAGAAAAAAGCCGGCTATCAGCCGGCTTGACAAAGACAAACATTAATCCACCATTCCGTTATTTGCAAAGGTCTCAAGCTCACTTAAAGCTATTGATTCATCCCTGCCTTCGGTAATAATTGTAATATTATCACCTGGACTGATTCCTAAAGACAAAAGTCCCAGCAAGCTTTTAGCGTTAGCTTTTCGTTCTCCCTTTTGAATCCAAATGTTCGCCTCATAGCTTGAAGCCTTTTGAATTAATCGTGCTGCCATTTTTGATTCAAGACCCGTTTTGCTGAAGATTGTAACTTCCTTTGATAACATATTGTATTTCCTCCTGGTCATCACCAAGTAAAACTATAGTTCTATTTTACCTTAAATTTTCGAAACCTTCAAATAGACAAGCACTAATATTATACAATAGGAATCAGAAAATTAAAAGTTGTTTTTACCGATTTGTTGTCTTGAATTGAGTTTCAGTCTGCCCTTTTATAAATAATGCTGATTTTACCAGTATGTAAGGAAATATGTGGCTGATTAATAATATTTTTCATATGGTCCTATTAATTTTTAGACAAATGCCCTATTTCCCTTTCGTTAATAAAAAGCTATGCTAATGTTGGGTGATTATGTGAACAAAACTGATAAACTTCACTATTTAACACAAACAGGCAAAGCAATACCTGTAAATATAGCCAAAACCTTCGGTAGCAGATTTTGGGGATTAATGGGTAAAAAAGAAGGTGAATACGGGCTCTTACTTTATCCATGCAGCTCTATTCATACTTTTTTTATGTGCTATAATCTGGATGCCATTTTTTTGGACAGAGACAATAAAATTGTGTCCATAAAGAGATTTATCAAACCTTTCTCAGTGGTGCCGACGGTACGTAATGCCAGGAAGGTTCTTGAATTTCCTTCGTCTCTTCACGCATCGGCTTTTTTGAATATAGGAGATCAAATTACCTTTTATAACAATTTAGAATAAAAAAGGCGCTCTGTAGCGGAGGAAAATAATATCTCCCGACAGGCGCCCTTGTTTAATATTTAGTTCTGAAAACGTCTTACAATAGTATTTGTAATGCATTTCTGAGGACAGACTTCTGCACATTGTCCGCAATTTGTGCACTTTTGAGGATCAATAACAGCCACGTTTTCCACCATGGTAATTGCCTCAGAGGGACATACCTTAACGCATTTCTGGCAGGCAATACAACCAACTTTACAATTTTTCCTTGAGACAGCACCTTTATCATGGCTGTTACATTTTACAGTGAATCCGGACAGTACAGGAATCAGTTTAATAATTGATTTCGGACATTCTGCAACACATTTTCCGCAGCCTGTACATTTTTCCGCAACTATTGAAGCCAGTCCGTTTTCAACAATAATCGCATCAAAAGGACAAACTTTCTTGCAACTGCCCAAACCAAGGCAGCCATAAGTACATGCATCCATTCCTCCAGCCAGAACATTGGCCGCATGACAGTCCTCTATGCCTAGATAGTTATATTTTATTTTAACATTATCACAATTGCCCTGACATAAAACCCTGGCAACATTAACATCTATCGACCCCTCGTCTACACCCATATAATCGGATATGGCATTGACTACAGATATTCCCCCAACAGGGCAACGGCTTGCATGAACGCCTTCATTTACAATAGCCTCTGCCAAACCGTCACAGCCGGAATATCCGCAGGCGCCGCAATTGGCACCGGGGAGCATTTCTCTTACTGCACTAATTCTCTCGTCTACCTTCACTTCAAAAACCTTTGAGGCATACGAAAGACCCAATCCAAAGGCAAGTCCCAGACCTGAAACTACAGCAACGGGCACTAAAATACTCAATTATGTCACTCCCCTTTCTTAAGAAATAATTAAACCTGCAAAACCAATAAAGGTTACAGACACCAGCGAGGCAGCAATAAGTGTTATCGGCATCCCTTTAAAAGCCTCAGGAATATCGGCAGTTTCTAAGCGTTCTCTTATCCCGGAGAACAAAATCAATGCCAGGGTAAATCCTAAGCCCGCCGCGAAGCCAAATACCACGGATTCTACAAATGTATAATCACGTTCAACAAAAATCAATGCTGAACCAAGAACCGCACAATTAGTTGTTATAAGCGGAAGATATACTCCCAGGGATTTGTACAGTGTTGGTATAAGTTTTTTCAGAACAATCTCCACAAATTGTACCAGAGTAGCAATTACGAGTATAAATGTTATTGTTTGAAGATACTCCAGATTATTTGGCTTTAACATGTACTCATAGACAAACCATGTAACAGCCTGTGACAGTACAAGTACAAATACGACTGCGCCACTCATACCAAGAGCAGTGGAGGTTTTTTTTGATACACCAAGAAACGGGCAGATTCCCAGAAACTTGGTTAGTACAAAATTTTCAACCAGCATTGCGCCAATCAGGATTGCAAATAGTTCTTTCATTACGCTTCACCTCCGTTTGCTGCCCTGCTGCAGCCGGGGCAACCAACCCCGCATCCGGTTTCACATTCCGAACCAACATCTTTTTTCTTTTTAGTCAGCTCATTAAACAGTGCTACCAGAAAGCCCATTGCCAAAAATCCGCCCGGAGGAAGGATAAACATAACGGCAGGTTCAAACAGATTTACGGTAACAGGTATTCCCATCCAGGTTCCTGCACCGAGAATCTCTCTGACAGAACCGATAATTGTTATTGCAATAGTAAATCCCGCTCCCATACCCAGACCGTCCAGAACAGAAAGCAGGGGGCCGTTTTTTTGGGCAAACATCTCAGCCCGGGCAAATATAATACAATTTACAACAATTAGTGGTATAAAAATACCTAACTGCTTATTCAACTCGGGCAAAAGCGCCGCAAGCAGCAACTGAACGATGGTTGTAAATCCGGCAATAATGGTAATATAAGCCGGTATTCTGACTTTGTCAGGAACTATTTTTCTTATCAATGAAATTACCAGATTGGATCCCACCAGCACAAATGTCGCTGCGGCTCCCATTCCTAATCCATTCTTAGCCATTGTGGTGACGGCCAGAGAAGGACACATTCCAAGAAGAAGCCTGAAAGTAGGATTTTCATTTAACAAACCATTGATTAATACCGAAAAGGCTTTTTTTCTCTCTGCCACCTTACACACCCCCTGCTATTAATCGAATCAAAGCCACTGCTTCGTCTATGCCTTTTGTTAC
>JAAYTR010000095.1 GCA_012523685.1 Clostridiaceae bacterium
ATGAAAAAAGCCAGACATACGGGTATAATCACAGGATTACCGGATGCATACGGAAGGGGAAGAATCATTGGGGACTATAGAAGAGTTCCCCTCTATGGTGTGGATTTTCTTATTGAACAGAAAAAAGAGTCATTAAAAAATTACGTTTTAGATATTATGAATTCTCCTGTAATCAGACAACGTGAAGAAATAAGCGAGCAGATCAGGGCTCTTACGGAGCTAAAGGAAATGGCTGCGAACTATGGATTTGATATAAGCAAGCCTGCATCCGATACAAAGGAAGCTGTACAGTGGTTGTATTTTGCATATCTGGCAGCTGTTAAAGAGCAGAATGGTGCTGCAATGAGCCTTGGAAGGGTCTCAACCTTTCTTGATATATATGCTGAAAGGGATTTGAATGAAGGAAAATATACAGAGAGTGAAATTCAGGAATTTGTCGACCATTTCGTAATGAAGCTCAGAATGGTTAGGTTCTTAAGAACACCGGCATATGATGAGTTGTTTTCCGGCGACCCTACCTGGGTTACAGAAGCTCTTGCAGGCATTGGCGTTGATGGAAGGCATATGGTTACAAAAATGACATATAGATTTTTGCATACCCTTACAAACTTAGGGTCTGCCCCGGAACCAAATATGACAGTTCTGTGGTCTCCAAGACTTCCGGAAGTCTTTAAACAATTCTGTGCAAGACTTTCTGTAAAAACTTCATCTATACAATATGAGAATGATGATTTGATGAGGCAAGAATTTGGAGATGATTATGGTATCGCCTGCTGTGTATCTGCTATGAGAATAGGTAAGCAGATGCAGTTCTTCGGTGCCAGAGCAAATCTTGGGAAGGCATTGCTGTATGCTATTAATGGTGGTAAGGACGAAATAAGCGGTGAGCAGGTGAGCCCGGCATTTGCACCGGTTACTTCAGAATACCTCGACTATGATGAAGTGATGGAGAGATTCAACACAACCATGGATTGGTTATCGAAGCTATATATAAATACACTAAACATTATTCATTACATGCATGATAAATACTGCTATGAAAGAATAGAAATGGCGCTTCATGATGAAGAGATTCTCAGAACATCAGCATGTGGTATAGCAGGGCTGTCAGTAGTAGTTGACTCATTGTCCGCCATTAAATATGCCAAGGTCAAGCCAATAAGAAATGAGAACGGTCTTGTTGTAGATTATGAGATAGAGGGCGAATTCCCTAAGTTTGGTAATAATGATGACAGAGTGGATTCGATTGCTGTTGACCTGGTAAAGAATTTCATGAATAAATTAAGCAAACATAAGACTTATAGAAACAGTAAGCCTACTATGTCAATATTGACAATTACATCAAATGTTGTTTACGGAAAGAAAACCGGCAGCACCCCTGATGGAAGGAAGCGTGGCGAGCCATTTGCTCCCGGAGCTAACCCGATGCACAAGAGGGATACAAAAGGATGTGTTGCGTCAATGGCATCTGTAGCAAAGCTTCCATATGAATACAGTGAAGATGGAATATCCTATACATTCTCCATTGTTCCTGCGGCATTAGGCAAAACAGAGAGTGAAAGATATGCTAATCTGATTGCTCTTATGGACGGTTATTTCAATGAAGGCGGTCATCATATCAATGTTAATGTGCTTGACAAGGCAGTACTGCTTGATGCGATGGATCACCCTGAAAAATATCCGCAGCTTACTATAAGAGTCTCAGGGTATGCCGTTAACTTTATAAAACTTACAAGAGAGCAGCAGCTGGATGTAATAAACAGAACTTTCCATGAGAGATTCTAACACGCATGACATTGGCTAAAGGTTCAAAAGGGTGTATTTACAGCAATGACATTAAGCCCGTCGAAGAATCAAGAAGAAAGGGGTGTGGCAGTATGGAAGGATATATTCATTCGGTTGAAACCTATGGGACTTTAGATGGACCAGGAATCAGATATATTGTTTTTTTGCAAGGTTGTGTGTTAAGATGTAAATTTTGCCACAATCCTGATACATGGCGGTTAAATGCCGGGAAGAAGCAAACTGTCCACGAATTAATGGAAGATATATTGAAATATAAAAATTTTATTAAAAGCGGAGGTATGACTCTCTCTGGAGGGGAGCCTCTGATACAGTCTGATTTTGCAGCTGAGCTTTTTAAAGAATGTAAAAAACATGGAATTCATACAGCAGTAGATACCTCGGGAGCCATACCTCTAAGTGCATGCAGGCATGCGATTGATGAAGTTGATCTTGTTTTATTGGATATTAAGTCTATTGATACCAGTAAGGCCAGGAGCCTCACTGGCCAGGGCAACGAGAACGCATTAAAGCTTCTGGATTACCTGGAGCAAAGCAAAAAAGAGGTTTGGATACGGCATGTAGTCGTTCCGGGTATTACAGAGAACTATGACGATATAGAAAAAATGGCCGGGTATCTTTCCAAATATAGTGTCATCAGCCGTGTTGACATTCTGCCATTTCATAAGATGGGCGAATATAAATGGGAAGAATTAAATCTGAAATATGAGCTAAGCGATGTTCAGCCTCCGAAAAAAGAATCCATATTAAAAATAAAAGACATATTTAGAAAATACAATCTGAATGCTGTTTAATACTATTTTAAATTTAGTTATCCAAAATCTTATTTTGTGACAGCCCCATCCCTGATATACAAATGAATAAAAGGGAGGGGGCTGTTTATCAGTTCCCATTATTCTAACATCAGGTATCAAATATAAAGAACTAAGAAACAATAATGCCGGAGGTGTTTTCCATGATCTCACGTAAATCGGTAATTACTTTCGGCATGGTTGCTATTCCTATCGCAATGTACACAGCAACTCAGGACAATGACATTCGTTTTAACCAGCTTCATAAGGAGGATAACAGCCGTATCCGGTATAAAAAAACCTGCGGTCACTGTGGCAAAGAAATTAAGTCTGAAGATATAGTAAAAGGCTACGAATATGATGATGGTAAGTATGTAGTTATTACTGATGAGGAAATTGAAAAAATTAAGACCGAAAAAGAAAAATCAATCCAGATTTTGCACTTCGCCCAGTTGAATCAGATTTCGCCTGTCTACTATAATAAGACATATCAGGCCATACCGGAGCCCGGTGGAGAAAAGGCTTTTGAATTACTTCGCTCGGCTCTTATGTCGGAACAGAAGATAGCAATTGGTAAGGCTGTTATGGGAACAAAGGATACTCTTATGGCTATAATTCCACGGGAAGATGGAATGATTATTGCTACCATGTTCTATGCTGATGACATAAAAGAGCTACAAAAGCCGTATTCAAAACCAAATGTGTCCGAGGAAGAAAGTAAAATGGCAAAACTTCTTATTAATTCTATGGACACACCATTTGATCCTGCAAAGTATAAAGATGAATATCAGGAGAAGCTCCGCATGCTGATAGAAAGTAAAATCTCCGGTAAGGAAGTTGTTGCAGAAAAAACCGACGGACCGGGTAAAGTAATTGACCTTATGGAGGCTCTCAAGGCCAGTGTAGAGAAGGCAAAAAAAGAAAAGGCAATAGTATGAGATATGAAGGAAACGCTAAGTGAGTATAACCAAAAAAGAAATTTTGAAAATACTGCTGAACCGGAAGGTTTTGCAGATAGTTCCGATGAGCAATTAAGATTTGTTGTCCAACATCATATTGCGAGCAAAGACCATTTCGATTTTCGTCTGGAGTGGAACGGAGTCCTTCTAAGTTGGGCTGTCCCCAAAGGCCCATCCTTTAATACAAAAGAAAAGAGACTGGCGGTAAAGGTAGAGGACCATCCACTTGAGTACAGAAACTTTGAGGGGAATATCCCAAAAGGGGAATATGGCGGTGGAGTGGTGATGCTCTGGGACGAAGGTTTATGGGAACCATACGGAAATGTGGAAGAAAGTCTCAGTGAAGGTGTATTGAAGTTTGTTCTTAAAGGCAGGCGTCTTAAAGGGAAATGGGCTTTGATCAGGCTGAAAGATAAAGCAGGAAAGACAAAAGATAATTGGCTTTTATTAAAAGAAAAAGACGAGTATGCAAAAACTGAAACCGGAATATCTGATTTTACCACCAGCATCAGAACAGGGCGGACCATGGCGGAAATAGAAGCAGGTAAAGAGAAGGGATTTATTAAGAACCCATTCGACAGTGCCCGGGTACAGCTTGCAAAATTAGTAAGCGAAATTCCCGGTGATGACAATTGGATTTATGAAATGAAATATGACGGTTACAGGATATTGGCCTTTGTGGAAGGGAACAGCGCAAGGCTAATTACCAGAAACGGAAACGATTACACAAAGCGGTTTTTTACTATAGGCAATTCATTAATAGATTTAGCTAACGGAAAAACCATGGTTTTGGATGGCGAAATGACAATTATAGATTCAACAGGCAAGACTAATTTTCAGG
>JAAYTR010000096.1 GCA_012523685.1 Clostridiaceae bacterium
GCAGGTCAGAAAATCTTTGCCCGTAATGAAATTTCAATATCCTTTGTTTTAAAAAAAGAATTCAATGAAGAAAGCCCTGAGACAACTCTGAAAGTAAAGTTTAATGCTGCCGACAGCTTTATGGATATAGTCAGGAAGGTAAATACTGCAATTGAAGAAAACAGGAAACCAGATACAAAAAATGATACCGATAAGCTTGCTAAGCTAATTATGGCTATACCGGGGCAGTTGGTGAGATTTTTAGTATGGGTTCTCAGAAGCCTGGATTACATAGGTCTTATGCCAAAGATAATAAACAGGCTTAGTCCTTTTCATACCAGTGTTTTTATTACCGATTTGGGGTCGATAGGAATTCAGCCTGTATATCATCATCTCTATGATTTTGGCACCACTAGCTTATTTGTAGCTTTTGGTATTAAAATGAAAGAGAAGGTCATTAATTCGGATAATGAAATAACAAACAAAAAATATGTCCGGGTGTGCGTAGTAACAGATGAAAGAATTGTTGACGGTCACTACTTTGGAACAGCGTTTAAGCTTTATCGTAATCTTATCAAAAGGCCGGAGGTTCTGGATCAGCCCCCCGAAAAAGTTTATGATGATGTAGACTGAGAAGCTAAATATTTACCCGTTTCCAGAAGGTCGGAGCAAAAAGTATCAGCATGGGGTATATTTCCAGCCTTCCGAAGAGCATTGTAGCTGAGAAAACAATTTTACTTAATCCTGAATAATCTGCAAAGTTTCCTGTTGGTCCGACCATTCCAAGACCTGGACCGATATTATTAATTGTTGCCGCAACAGCTGTGAAATTTGACACCATATCAAAACCATCCAGAGAAACAAGAATCAGGGATATGGCAAACAGAATAATGCTTATAAAGAAATAGTTCATAACACCTAGCAATACATCGCCACTCACTGTCTTTCCTCCATATTTTACAGTATAAACAGCTCTCGGATGTATAATTCTTCTGACCTCACGTTTTATAGTCTTGAACAGCAAGAGAAAACGAAGGCACTTTATACCGCCACCGGTAGAACCAGCACTGGCACCAATAAACATTAGAACAATAAGAATTGTTTTACTTAAAACAGGCCAAACATCAAAATTCGTCGATGAAAATCCCGTGGTTGTCATAATAGAGCTCACCTGGAAAAATGAATGGCGCAGGCTTTCCCAAACCGTGCCAAATAAGGAACCCCAAAGATTCCATGTAATTAAAACTATCGCGCTAATTGCGGTAAAAGAATAAAAACGAAATTCTTCGTCTCTTATCATGCTCTTTATGTCTCCCTTTAGCGTCTGATAATATAAGGCAAAATTAATACCAAACAGAAACATAAACACACCAATAACAATTTCAAAATATAAATTGTTATATGCGCCAACGCTGTTATTCATATTAGAGAAACCACCGGTGCCTGCTG
The DNA here is from genome assembly GCA_012523685.1 of Clostridiaceae bacterium. Lineage (GTDB taxonomy): Bacteria > Bacillota > Clostridia > DSM-8532 > DSM-8532 > DTU059. The sequence goes on from JAAYTR010000096.1 coordinate 1,429, forward strand.
TTGAGAAAGTGTGAATAAGGGTGTCAAACAGCGGCATTCCTCCAATTAGCAGCAGCACAATCTGTACCAGTGATAACCCGATATACATAAGATATAATATTTTTGCACTTTGTCCAATTTTGGGAACCAGCTTCCCGGGATTAGGACCCGGGCTCTCAGCCTTCATGATGTGTAAAGTGTTGGCTCCCGCAGCCGGCAAAACAGCCAGCATCATTACTAGAACACCCATTCCGCCAATCCAGTTTGTAAAGCTTCTCCAAAACAGGAGTCCCTTAGGGAGGCTTTCAACATCTCTTAAAATTGTAGATCCGGTTGTTGTGAATCCTGAAACAGTCTCAAATAATGCATCTATATACGATGGTATAGCACCGCTTATGAAAAACGGAAGAGCACCGAATAAAGAAACAAGTATCCATCCCAAAGACACAATGGCAAACCCGTCTCTGGTATAAAAATTCTTATTGCGGGCAGGAATTCTATACATGATAAAACCAATAATGGTCAGGACAATTATTGTTATGATAAAAGCCGAAATATCGTTTTGTTTATATATTATTGCTACTAATAATGACGGCAGCATACTTGCAGCTTCAACCAAAAGCAGAACACCCAGATTCTTTGATATCATTGCAGTATTCATTTAAAACCCTCCAACCGGAGCAATAACTTCGTTAAAGTCAGTTATTCGTTTATCAATTGAAATTACAATAACGTTGTCGCCTTGCTTTATCATATCATCGCCATGAGGAATGATAATGTCATTCTTTCTCGCTATGGCGCCAATAATTATTCCCTTTAAGAGTTTCAAATCTTTAAGGGGTGTGTTTAAGAACTTTATTGTTTTGTTTGCAACAAATTCAAGAACTTCCGCCTCTCCGTCGACTATTTTATAAACTGTCTCGGCAGGATTCCCCATGGCATTGCTCAGACCTCTTACATATTTCAAAATATAATTTGTAGTAATTAATTTGGGGCTGACAACACTATCCACACCCAGGTCATGAAATAATACAGGGTTATCAATTCTTGTTGTCTTAACAATAACCTTCTTTACCCCGCTTTGCTTTGCCATCATCGCAGATATGAGATTCTCCTCATCACGTCCTGTCAAGGCAATAAATGCATCCATTTCGCTGAGATTTTCTGAATCAAGAAGAGTTTTATCGGTTCCATCCCCGTTTATGACCAAAGTATCCGGGAGTATCTCTGCAAGCTCAATACTTCTTTCCCGGTTCATTTCTATAATCTTTACTTTTATATCATTCAGTTTAAGATTCATGGCCAAATAATGAGCAATCATTCCGCCACCGACCACCATAACCTTTTTAATTTTTTGAGTGCACTTTCCCATTTGTTTGCAGAAAGCAAAAACATCATTAGGCCTTCCTATAATGTTCAGTCTGTCATCTGTTGCTATTTTAAAATCTCCATTGGGTATAATAACTTCATTGCCTCTCTTGACAACACCTATAAGGATGTTGGAAAAATATTTTCCTGCCAGATTTTTGAGGGGAATTCCGATTATAGGCATATCATGGGTTGCTGCTATCTCAACAAACTCAATTCTTCCCTTTGCAAAATGTTCAATATCCGCAGCTGACGGAAATCTCAGCAATCGGGCTATTTCACGGGCTGCAGCCTGCTCCGGATTTATTACAAGATCCAGCCCCAATTCTGTTTTCAATACTGAAAGTTCATCTGCATATTCA
>JAAYTR010000097.1 GCA_012523685.1 Clostridiaceae bacterium
AAAAAACCCAAGGGTATTGCATTACACCCAATAAGTGCGGAGGTGTTTAAGGAACCAATAAACAGGGCAGTAGAGGCAGGGATTAAGGTAGTGTGCTTTGCTGCTGATTCACCGGAAAGCAAAAGGTCTACAATTATAACTTCGGATAATGTGAAAGAAGCTATTGCGGCAGCAGACTTTATAGCCAAAGAGCTTGGAGGCTCAGGTGAGATTGGCATAATTGAGAGGCCTTCGCAGTCAAATCATATTATAAGAGTAAACGCATTCATTGACAGATTAACAGAGAGATACCCCAAAATAAAAATTGTTGCCCGCGGAGCAGCAAATGGAGATGAATCTAAGGCTGCAAAAATAGCAATTGATATGATTTCTAATCACCCTAATCTCTCATTTATTTATTGTGTTGCAGGAATTGAAGGAAGAGGTGCGGGTGAAGGGGTAAAAGAGACGGGGAAGCCTGTGAAGGTGTTTTGTTATGATGCTGATCCTCCGGTTATTGATATGCTTAAGGATGGAACCATATTTGCTGTTATTCAGCCAAATGCGGTTAATCAGGGTTACTGGGCTCTGTTAAGTTTGTATGTAGAAGCTAATGGCCTCGTCGATCCTGTTAGTGACTGGAAACATTCAGGGAAATCACCGCTTCCTGCACTCATTGATAATGGATTTGATTTTGTCACAAAGGAAAATGGAGACTATTTTTATGTTTACGATAGTGTTGATTAAAAAAGAGGTAGGTGTATAAAATGGATATCAGTGTAATTGAAAGAGTCGCAAAAGAGGTAGTACAGGAGTTTTCAGAGGGTTTTGACAAAAAACTGGCGGCTAAAATGGAGCATTCAATGATCAGACCTGACGCGACACCGGCTATGGTAAAGCAATTTTGTGAGGAAGCAATAAAATATGGGTTTAGAAATGTATCTCTGCCCCCTTGCTTTGTAGATATGGCAGCATCGTTTCTAAGAGAGACTGGCGTCAGAGTGTCCACAGCGGTTGGGTTTCCTATGGGAATTTCCACAACAAGAATTAAGATTGCCGAGGCTCTTGATGCTATCCAAAATGGGGCTGCTGAGATTGATTTGCCTGTCAACATCGGAATGGTGAAAGCTAAGGAGTACAAAAGTATTAAGGCCGAGCTGGATGAGATTTTGGCAGCGGTTAAAGGAAAGGCAGTTTTAAAGGTAGTTGTTGATCTCGGAGCTCTGAATGAAGAAGAGAGCATAAAAGTTGCGACCATCGCCAAGCTTGCAGGAGCGGATTTTTTAAAAATTGCGGCAACAACAAGGCCTAAAGGAGTCAATGCAGAGGACATGGCTTTTTTCCGCCAGGTTGTAGGTCAGGAGATGGGCTTAAAAGCGGATGGTGGAATTAAAGATTACAAATCAGCGATTTCGGTGATAGAGGCAGGCGGTACTACAATTGGAGCGAGTGGATCGGTGAAAATTGTTACAGGTTTTGTTATAACCGATTAAAGTAATTTTTTAATTTACTAGTAATTTTTTAAGCTGTCTTGATATTAGAATAAAAGAATCTTTTTTCATAAATTAAAAAATTCATATTTTTATTAAAACTTTACAGAATAACAATTGTCATAAATATTGTATCATGAAACTGTCAAACCAAGATTAATGGGAGGGAATGCTCATGAAAAAGTTTGTGTCAATTGTTCTCTGTATTATCTTTATCTTAAGTTTTCTTTCTGCATGCGGACAACCTCAGACATCTGCTGTAGCATCAGATACTCCTGCTGCAAGTGTTAAACCCTCTGATTCTCCGAAAGCAAGTGAATCCGCACCCGAAGCTCCCGGTAAAAAGGAAATTCCCCAAGGACTGAAAATAGGATACGGTGTTTCAACATTAAATAACGGTTTCCATCAGGCACATGCAACTTGGGCTGAAAAATATGCCAAGGAGAAGTATGGCGCAGATGTCCAGATTTTTGACGGCAATTCGGATGCAAATGTAATGGCCCAGAACTTTGATCAGGCTGTTGCACAAGGGCTGGACATGGTTTCATTGCATATATGGCAGGGTGAATCAATTAAAGCGGCAGCATTAGAGGCTGTTGATAATGGAATGGTAATAACTACATACTTTGATAAGATTCCCGGTTTTGCTAATCCTCATATAATGCCCGGTGAAGCAGAGATTTCTGAGCAAATGGGTAAAATCGCCGCAGAACAATGGAAAAAAGCTCATCCTGATAAGCCAATTGTATTTGTACAGATTGGCTGGCCTGAGCATGAAGGTGTAACTGTTGGCCGAACAGATCCTTTCGTAAAAGGTGTCTTAAG
>JAAYTR010000005.1 GCA_012523685.1 Clostridiaceae bacterium
ACCTCAGGATACTTAGTCGCTACCCTGGTAATTGAAACAGAGTCCATTTTTCCTTCCAATTCCTTAGGGCCTGCAACACACATTTTGCATTCGGCAAACCCAAGGTCCAGGACTTCGTATAAATCTCTGCCCTCTTCAATTAAGGTGTCTTTCCCCACAATACCTATATCGGCCGCGCCGTACTCTACATACACCGGAACATCGGCGGGCTTTGCCAAAAAGAAACGGATTTTATTCTTCTCATCTGTAAGAATCAGTTTTCTGGACTTTTCTTTCAATTCTGTACAATCAATTCCGGCTCCTTCCAGAAGTTTTATGCTAAGGTCTGTCAGCCGTCCCTTTGATAAAGCAAACGTAATATATCTCATAGCATTACCTCCTCTCTTGAGCCGTCATTTTTTATACAGACAAATTCGCGAAATCCTCGAAGTGCGGCATACTTTTTACCTTCTCCGGTTCCCATTTGCATAAGGTCCAGCTCAGCAATGCAATTGCTTTCGATTAATTGCCTGCAATAATCACTGGCGAGCTTTCGTGCATTCTTTTCATAGGTTATAAAAACCCCTTCGGGTTGCTGTTTAACAAGCTTTTTCTGCCTTTCCAAAGCCATCATCACCATATTGATTCCAAGAGAAAAACCTGTTGCTTCACAATCCCTGCCGAACTTTGCCACCAGCTTATCATACCGGCCTCCGCTGAGAATCGGGAATCCGACTCCATAAGTAAAACCTCTGAAAACAATCCCTGTATAGTAGTTCAGGCTTTGCACCATACCTAAATCCAATGATACATATTGAGCCAGATTTCTGTCTTCAAGTATTTCCAGCACCGCTTTAATATTCTCTATTGCCTTTGTTGCTTCTTTTCCGATATCCTCAGAGTTGATATTTTGCAATATATCTCTTGAACCAAAAAGCTTGGGAAGATCCAGAATAATTCTCTTTAACGGAGTTTTTACCTTGTGTCTGTCCATGACCTGTTCCACTCCCACAAGGTTTTTCTGGTCGATCAGCTCTCTGACCTCTTCTATTTCATCCTCTGAAAGGCCCGATTCCTCCATAAGTCCCTTAAAGAATCCCACCTGTCCTATATCTATCTGGAATTCTTCTATTCCTGTTGATTTAACGGTTTCAATTGCCATGGCAACTACCTCGGCATCGGCTTCCGGGGAATTAATTCCCAACAGCTCGCAACCTGCCTGGGTAAATTCATTCTGCCTGCCCCCTCCTAATTCATCAAAGCTGAAAGTATTACCTATATAACAGCATTTTATAGGAAGAACTTCATCCTTTAGCCTGGTTGCGGCTACACGGGCTACAGGCACTGTAAGGTCGGGTCTCAACACCAAAAGGCGACCTTTGGAGTCACAGAATTTATACATGCTTTCCTGGTTAATTAAGCCTCTTTCTCCACCAAATGTGTCATAGAACTCAATTGTTGGTGTTTCTATTTCTTTGTATCCGTTGAGTATAAAGGCTTTTCTTATCTTACTTTCCAGTAGCCTTTTCTGGCTGCATGATTCAAACAGTATATCCTGAACTCCTTCCGGCGTGTAAATATTCCACTTTTTCATCAATCCAGACCTCACTTCATCACTTTATCGTGCTAACGTAATAAATTATTCTCTTTATTTTATATATTTATGTTCGGTCTGTCAATAGAGATATTAGAAAAACCCTTGAAGGAACCAAATATTAAATTTTCCCGATTTTGATTTTTGGGAAACCGGTAAACATCATTTTTTTCCGAAAGCCCTCGGACATACTACTCTGCATTGGTTGCAATTTACAATACTAAAACCCCGGGCATTTGTTTCATATGTATATTTACGGCATAACGACTGATTCGCATGATTCCCATCCAGCGCTTTAGCTGGACAACTATCCAGACACAATCGGCAGTTTTTAATACATATTTCCTCAGCCAAAGGATCTGGCTGGATATCGAGATTGGTGAGAACAGCCCCGATATTAAGCATACTCCCGTACTGACTGTTTAACAGAATCGTATTTTTTCCTAATGTTCCGAGACCCGCATTTACTGCAGCATGTTTCATGGATAATATGCCGCGGCCTTCTAATTCTTCCTCATCCCAGTATTCATACGGTCCGTCTGCTGGGATAGGAACAGCAACACCATGAAAATCTCTTTCTATTCTTATAGCTGCTTCATATGCAATCCTATCCAATTCTATCGGCCCGATACTATTGAAATGTTGATAAATAATCCTTGGATTTACTTTTGTAATCCCTTTAGGGACTGCCTTTGCAAACACTATCACCGACTTGCATTCATCATAAATGTCTTTTGGATGAAATCCTTCAGGGGCATTATCAAATCTATCAATACTTGCAATGCCACATAAATCAGAACCTAAATGTAAGAATAACTCTTTAATTTCATTCTTCATACTAAACCCTGCCTCATATAACTATTCTCTTCAGACTCTTCTTAATGTTCCTTAATAGATGATAAACCAAACAGGCTGCCGGCCATTCCAAGAATAATACTTACTCCCATGATGACAAGAGTAACCCCCAGCAGTAAATCAGTCATCGGCGGAAGAGGGATGAATGGTATTGACCCACCCATGATTTGGTACCCTTTATGAATTAAGAGTACCATAATAAGTGATGCCAATAGCCCTGCCGCCACGGTAATAAGCAAGCCTACGCATATAAAAGGGAAACCGATAAAAGTGCGAGAGGCCCCTAATAGGCGCAGAGTTTTGATTTGATCTCTGTTGTTGAAAATTCCCTGTCGAATCATATGTGATATAATAATGATTGTTGTTATACCGACGGCAAATATAACAAGGGTACCAATAGTCTTTATCCCCATAATTATGTCGTTAATACTCTCTAATACACTTCTGTTATCTCTGACAAAGTCTATCTCCTTAAAGCCCTGAACCGTTTCAACAATTGTATCTAACTGCCCGGGATCAATCCTGATTTCTATGTACGCCTTAAATGGATTTTCCTCAAAAAGCTCAAGAATACCTGCATCATTGCCGAGAATTTCCTCCATCCTTCTATAAGCCTCAGATTCATCAACTAACCGGGTATTCCAGACACCGTCCAGTTTGCCCAGATTTTCTGTCAGGTCGAGAATCTTTTTTTCATCCATTTCCTCATGGAAAAACACGCTTATTTCAGCTTCTTGCTCCAGCATCTTAACCAGACGGGATGCAATGTTCCAGCCTGTTACCACCGATGCCAGCATAAGCAGAATCAAGACTGTTCCCAGAAATGTAAAAATATTTGAGAGCATATTTGAAAATATAATTCTTCTGGCTTCTTTCAGAAAATAGCCCAGATTTGCGATAAAGTTTTTCATTTCTCACCACCTCGCTTTTCAACCGTAAGATTGCCACCGGACATGCGTATGATGGTGATATTCCTTTGATTTTCAATCAAATGAGTTGCATGCGTTGCCACAATAACCGATGTGTTTTTCTGCCTGAAGGAGGCCAGGATATTGAGAATATTAACGGCATTGTCATGATCAAGATTACCCGTAGGTTCATCCGCTAATATTAATCCGGGTTTCCTGGCAATAGCCCTTGCAATGGCCACCCTTTGCGCTTCACCCCACGACAGATTTTCCACCATGGAATCAGCTTTATGAGCCAGTCCTACCTTTTCAAGGGCATCCGCAGCATTTTCCTTAATTTCCTGACGGGAAAAATCAAGAAACCTGATTCCCATCAAAACGTTTTCCATTGCACTTCTTCCAGGTACAAGCTTAAGCTCCTGAAATACCGGACCGATTCTTTTTCGCATATTTCTTAAATCCTCAGGTTTTTCTTCCGGTATTGACTGTCCCATTACTCTGACAATCCCTGAAGTGGGATATTCCATGCCCATAATAAGCTTTAACAGGCTGGTTTTACCTGATCCGCTGGGACCGGTAAGATAGACAAGCTCGCTTTCACCTATTGTTAAATTGATATTATTTAATGCCAGTGTTCCATCACGGTATCTCAAGGATACATCTTTTACTTCAATCATGCCAGTTTCCCTCACTAATTTCTAAAAGAAAGGATTCACTTTAAACTCGATAAATCCGTCCTTCAACTCTACAGACCTCAGAGTGATATTACCTATCAACTGTCTAAAATCTATCAAAAAATGACCATCCCTGAACAACTCATCAATAGACGGCTTTTCTAATTTCATGCCATAAAAAGTCCCGTCTGTTACTTCAACTCTTAATACACTTGTATTTTCAATGGCAATATTACCGCTTAGCAGCAAATGCATCTCTGGAATTTCTAATTGAATTATTCCGGGACTGATATTAAAAATCATTTTAGGAAGCTTATTATCCTTTTCAATAATATCATTCATCCTGTCTTGGGTAATAGAGCCTTTTACAGACAAAAACTCAAGTTCTAAATTAAAGTCATCTATAGAAAGATCAGACTCATTAAATACTCTGGAAAATTCAGCTGAAACATTTGAGAATAATGCCTTGACTTCACTCCATGACTCATCCAGTTTATTTAATTGATCCCGATAATATTCTTTCTTTTCAGATAAAGAATTCAGGAAGTCCTCCTGTTCCTGCTTCAGCTTCTGTTTTTGTTCAATTGCACTGTTTAACTCCATCCTTTTACTATCCAGCAGAGCCTTTTTGGATATGAGAGTTTCCCGTTCAGTTATTAATTTATTTTTTTCTTCTTCCATTGAATTAAGCATGTTTCCTGTATTTCGGGAAAGCTCCTGTATGACGTTAAGCCTTTTTATAAAGTCTGTAAAATTATTTGCTGATAATAGAGTTTCAAGATATGAGGTCATTCCGTTTTTCTGATAAGATACCAGCACCTTTTCCAGGATATCCAGCTGAATGTCGTAATTTTCCTGGCGCTTTAAAATATTGGCTTCCATTATCGAGATTTCCTGCGTAAGATATTCCGATTCTTCTGCCAATTCCTCTGCCCTTCTGTTCATTTCATCAATCTCCTGGGAAAGGAAAAAAAGCTCCTCCAAAACAGCCTTTTCCTCCATAGTAATGTCCTCAAGGCTTTGTCGGGGATCGGATATGATATCGGTCTGCCCGGAAGCTGCCGCAATAAATATTAAGGTAAAGCATACTACCAGTAAAAGAACGGTTATGTATCTTTTCAGCTTAACCATGCCCCCTAAATTTATTTACCTAAATACATATTATAGCTTACTTTATATTGTTCCGTCATTGAATATTTAAAAAAAGGGCGGAATAAAATCCGCCCTTTCGTGTACGTTTTATTCAACTGCTGCTTCAACTACTTCTTCAGATTGTGTTTTTACTGTCTCAGGGACCTCGGGAACTTCTATGTCCTTATTGTCCTTACCAAAGTATTCAGGCAGGTCCATTCCCGCCATTTTAAACATCTCATTCATCGGAGGTATGGACTTAAGCATTCCTGAAAGGAAGTTTGCAGTTGCCGGAGTACCTTCCTTGCCTCCCATGCTGTCCCATACAGTGACCTTGTCAATTTTGATACCCTTGATGGCTTCAACTTGAACTTTCATAAGTTCTTCCATCTTGTCGGCCAGCATCATGCGTGTTGCATTAAGAGCGTCCCCACCGGTTGCCTTCACTAATTCAGCATAGCCCTGTGCCTGTTTTGTCAGGAGTTCATGCATACCCCGGGCTTCAGCCGCCATTTTTAAGTAAATAGCATCTGCCTGACCCTTGGCAATTCTTCTTGCCTGCTCGGCCTGTGCTTCAGCCTCAAGCTCCATCTTCCTCTTTTGAATTTCAGCTTTAACCAAAACATCAGCTTCTTGTGTTGCCTTTTCACGGGCGGCACGTGCGGCCTCTGCTGCCTGCTCGGCTGAATACGCTTCCTGCAGTGCTCTGGCTTCTGCGATTTTTTCGGCTGCCGTTGCCCTTCTTAATGCTTCAGCTTCAAGTTCACGAAGTGTTGCGTTTGATTGGGCAACCTGTGCTCTGGATTCATTTTCACCTTTTATTGCTTCTGAATCTGCTGCTGCAACCTGTATTCTTTGGTCACGTCTGGCATTTGCTTCACCGATTGAACCATCTCTTTCCTGTTCAGCAACTGATTTCTTGGCATCATTTATTGCCTTAGCCGCAGCTTCCTTACCCAGAGCAACTATGTATCCTGATTCATCTGTAATGTCGGTCACATTTACATTAATCAGGCGAAGACCAATTTTCTTAAGCTCGGTTTCCACATTGCCCGATACGGCTTCCAGAAATTTATCACGGTCAGTATTGATTTCCTCGATATCCATCGTTGCTATTACTAAACGCAATTGTCCGAAAATAATATCCTTAGCCAGCTCCTGGATCTGTGAAAGCTTGAGTCCAAGCAGCCGCTCAGCCGCATTCTGCATAACACCAGGCTCTGTTGATATCCCAACAGTAAAGCTGGACGGTACGTCAATACGAATATTCTGCCTGCTCAAAGCATTTCTTAAATCTACACTGATGGACATTGGTGTCAAATCCAGGTATTCGTAAGCTTGAAATACCGGCCAGATAAAGGCTGCTCCACCGTGTATACACCTGGCGGAGATTGCTGTTCCATCCTTTGATGTCCCTACCTTACCGTAAATTACCATGATTTTATCAGAAGGACATCTCCGATATCTGGATACAACAAACATGATCACAGATAAAAATAGTATTACAATGACACTAACGAGAATAAAAGTTGGATCAAATGGCATAGTTTTACCTCCCTATGATTTTTTTATAATAACCCCTTCAAGGGAATTATCCTGCGGTGATATCATTGGGGTTACCAACAGTACTCCCTCAGACTCAACACCAATAACTGTAATCTTTTCTCCTGTCCTGATAGTGCGTTCTGCATCTGTAACAGCATTAACCTCGGTAAATCTGTCCTGAATAACTATGTTTACCTTACCAATACCACTTTTCACAGGTGGTATCGGTATGTACACCTCTCCTTGCAGACCTATTGCATTATGCAAAACAATATTCCCGCTTTGTTGCATACGCAGTACTGCCCTTAATGACCACGCTACAAAATAAAGTGCCATCCATCCCATCAAAAGTGCAAGCAAGACGGCGCCAGGTACAGGTATTCCCCAATCCAGAGCAACAACACCTGTCCACCCTCCGATGGCAAAGAATCCAATTATGCCTCTCAGCGTAAACAGCTTTAAGGAATCTGTGCTTTGTCCGGCATTATCCGCATCTTCATGACCGGTTTCAACAAGATGATCTTCATAAACATCCTGTGGTTGCCCATCCGGTATATCAACGGGAACTCCATCGTCAAAGTCCATGTCGACATCACCGTCTACAAAATCATCGGCACCATCTATCCCTTCGGCATCGCCTTCTCCGATAAATCCAAACAGCGACATAATAAACTGCAAAACCATAATTATTGTAGCCGGAAGGGCAATATAAGCAAAAGCCAGTTGCAGCCCCGTCATTTCATTCCACCAATCCATAATAACCTCCTTTCTACATCTGGATTTTTTCTGTCAAATAGTCCGCATATTTTTTGAAATATGCTGATTCCCATGCACAAATAATAATTTTCAGAACTAATTCAAGTCTTTCTTTTGCACCCGGGAAGGGTTCTTTAAAATCAGTCAGGTATGCTTCTGTTCTTTTAAAAAGCTCTTTGATGTCTATTACTTCATTTTTTTCAGCCGGTATAAGTATATCGCATAAGCAACTGTATATATCACTGTCATCCATTATGTCGTCCGCTCTGTCTAATAGGTTTCCGTTAGCATGACTGAGTATTTTAGCTATTTTTTCAAGGGCCAGGGTGTCTCTCAGCATATTAATTAAAATGATACGCCCCACCTGGCTTTTTGAATACTTACGTCCTGTCGGTGGATTTACATATCCACGTTTAATCCAGTTATGAACAGCTCCCGGTTCCAATCCTGTTATTTCACATAC
>JAAYTR010000098.1 GCA_012523685.1 Clostridiaceae bacterium
AACACCTTGGACATATTGCGTTAGATGGTATAATAGTCATGAGACTTGAACGCTCCTTTCTGGGAGGTAATGTGTTTTGTGATGATTCCATTATACCAGAGGCGTTTCAGGTCTCATTTTTATTATTAAGTTAACAGAACAATAAAAATAATATGGAGGTATGCAATATGAAACCAAAACCGGATGACCGGCGGGATAATGCCAGAAAAATAAGGAAGAATATTGAAAACACTATCGAAAATATTGAACTGGCCGAAGATATGATTAATAACATTGATAATCAAAAAACCATACATGATCTGCAGGCTAAGAATGAAAGGAGAAAAGAAGCTGTCGAAGGGATGCGTCAGGAACTGAAGGACGAAACCAGAAATCAATACAAATGATGTAGTAATTGCTGAATAGAAATGCCGGAGAGTTTAAAGTAGATCATAAGCCTCTCCGGCTTCTTTATACCTGCGTGTAAAATATAAAAAGAAAAAATGATTGAAAAATTGCATTATTAGTTGAAATGTGATGTTTTACAATATATAATTACCATAAAAGACCTCACTTTTTGGGTGAGGTAGAGGCGCAGCATTTAACAGTTCGTAGAGGAGTGCGAGGAAACGATGATCCTATGAAGAAGGAAATGCTGCCGAAGTCGATAGTAACCTCATTATTATCGGCTGGGTCTGCAGTGAAAAATTGCAGAACTGTCTCAATAGGCTTTCCCGGTTTATTGAGTTGTGCTATCTCATTTGGGGAAAAGTTGAGGAATTAAGGTAAAATGTACGCCTGAATTCTCAGGCTGTTTTTTTTATGTATAATTTATTTGGCAAAAAGCTTTAATAAAATTAAATATTTGAAGGGGAGAACGGGTCATGAAAAGAAGATTATTATCAATAGCTTTAATTGTACTGATGATAATTTCAGTATTATCAGGATGTGGAAAAGCAGGAAGCAGCAAAGTATTGAAAGTTGGTATGGAATGCGGATATGCGCCATTTAACTGGACTCAGAAGGATGCTTCAAACGGCGGAGTTAAGATAGAAGACAGCTCAGAGTATGCCGGTGGTTATGATGTTGAAATCGCAAAGAAAATTGCAGAAGGTCTGGGAAAAGAGCTTGTTATTGTAAAAACTGAATGGCTTGGTCTTGTTCCGGCGCTTACTTCCGGCAAAATCGACGTCATAATAGCGGGTATGTCACCTACAGCAGAACGTTTAGAACAAATTGATTTCTCAGATATTTATTATACCTCGGATTTAGTCATGGTTGTAAAAAAGGGCGGGCCTTATGATGGGGCTACATCTATCCAGGATTTCAAGGGCGCAAAAATTACTGCACAGCTAAATACATTCCATTATACAGTTATAGATCAAATTGAAGGTGTTGATAAACAAACTGCTATGGATGACTTCCCGGCTATGAGAGTTGCTCTTGAATCGGGAATAATTGACGGGTATGTTTCTGAAAGACCGGAAGGCGTCAGCGCAGAGGCAGCAAATAGTAATTTTAAAATGATAGAGTTTACCGACGGATTCGAAACCTTACCTGAAGATACAGCTATTGCGGTAGGTGTTAAAAAGAACAGTGATTTAACTGCAAAAATAAATGAGATTTTAAAAGGCATTTCCGAGGAGGAACGTATTAAATTGATGGACAATGCAATTAAAAATCAACCCGCAGCTGAATGATAAAGAATAAGCCGGGTGCACATGTGCATTCGGCTTTTCCATAACTGGGGAGGGCAAAATGACTTTAAAATTAATTTATAAGATTCTTGTGGAAAACTGGCCAATGTTCCTGCGTGGGGCGGGGATGACCCTGTATATTTCTATAATAGCAACCATTTTGGGTTCTCTGATTGGGTTGATGGTCGGTATAATACGAACAATACCTATACCTGAGAGAGGGTTTAAAAAAGGTCTACTTAAGGTTGTGAACGGTCTGCTTTCAGCGTATATTGAGTTTTTCCGGGGCACCCCTATGATGGTACAGGCAATGGTAATATATTATGGTTCGGCTGAAGCGTTTGGCATAAGCATGGATAAATACTTTGCCGCAATTCTTATAGTATCAATAAATACCGGAGCATATATGTCGGAAATTGTAAGGGGCGGCATAGTATCAATTGATAAGGGACAATTTGAAGCGGCACACGCGCTGGGTATGAATCATTTTCAGACAATGGCTAATGTAGTTATGCCTCAAGTGATTAGAAATATTTTACCTGCTACCGGAAATGAATTTGTTATAAATATCAAGGATACATCGGTATTAAATGTTATATCTGTTTCTGAACTCTATTTTGCTACAAAATCAATTGCAGGTAATACTTTCATTTTCTATCCGCCATTCGTCATAGCCTGTATTTTATATTTCGTGATGACATTTACTGTAACCAGAATACTCCGTTTATTTGAAAAAATAATAGACGGTCCTGAAAACTTTGATTTGGCAGGCAACCAGATGCAGGTAGCAAAACCTGAAAGCATGTTGCAAAGAAAAATGGGTGAGACACACCAGAGGTGATAGTAGGGGGAAGCTATGGATAATATTATTGAGATACAGCATTTAAGTAAGACTTTTGGTACAAACGAAGTACTTAAGGATATTGACTTTTCGGTAAAAAAAGGCGAGGTAGTTTGCATTATAGGTTCTTCCGGGTCAGGTAAATCTACACTGCTTCGATGCGTAAACTTGCTGGAAAAGCCAAGTGGTGGTCAAGTAATCTATAAAGGCGAAAATATACTTGATGATAAGCATGATATATATGCATACCGTACAAAACTGGGAATGGTGTTTCAGCAGTTTAACCTTTTTAATAATCTTAATGTCCTGAAAAACTGTACTGTCGGTCAGATAAAAGTCCTGAAGCGCTCAAAGGAAGAGGCCAGGGAAGTGGCTATGAAATATTTGAAGGTTGTCGGAATGGATCAATATATTAATGCCAGGCCCAAACAGCTGTCAGGTGGACAAAAACAGCGTGTGGCAATTGCAAGAGCCCTTTCAATGGAGCCGGATGTTATGTTGTTCGACGAGCCAACCTCAGCCCTTGACCCGGAGATGGTCGGTGAAGTTCTTAAGGTTATGAGAGAGCTTGCAGGTTCGGGACTTACCATGCTAATAGTGACACATGAAATGGAATTTGCCAGAGATGTGGCTGACAGAGTCGTATTTATGGATCAGGGGGTAATAGTTGAAGAGGGAAGCCCGGAACAAGTCCTCCTCAATCCAACCCAGGAACGTACCAGAGAATTCTTAAGCAGAACTTTAAACAAATGATAACCTGTAATAATAAAAGCTCCGCCATTTTGAGGGTGCGTCTTAGGGATTTTTAATCCCGGAAAAATATCGGCATAGTTTGGTATGTATTTACCGGCTATGCCGATTTTTCTTGCTTTGTGGTGGATGTAGAAACCGGTGGGTCAAACTCGCCAATGCAGTTATAAACAATTTTGATACGCTGTACCCGTCTGCCATCAATACGCTCTGCCTTATAAACATAAATTTTTTCAACAAACTCCCGGATAGTCTCCGCTGTGAGTTCCTGTATGTCAGTGTACTTTCTTACCAAGGAGAGGAAGTGGTCTACTCCCAGTGCGCTTTCCTTTTCTGATGTCATAGTAGATTTCAGTTCTGCTACTCGCCTTTCGAGGGTATGCTGCTCGGCT
>JAAYTR010000099.1 GCA_012523685.1 Clostridiaceae bacterium
AGGATGACAATGGAGCGCTTTGTTTTTTTATAAACAGTTCAGCCGTCTTCAGTTACAAATACAGTCCGGAAGACAACAATCCTTTTGTTTCATCAAAACCGGCCATAATATTTAGAGCCTGGACAGCCTGACTGGCAGAACCCTTTCCCAGATTATCCAATGCCGAAACTACAATAAGCTTATTAAGGCGGGCATCCACCGTAATTCCTATATCAATATAGTTAGAACCGGCTACGTACTTGGTTTCGGGAGTCTGCCACAAAGGAAGAATCCTTACGAAGGGCTCGTTTCGGTAATAATCTTCATAAATTGAATGTATATCAGCCGGGCTAAGCTCCTCATTAATAAGATTCAGACAGGAAGTAGCAAGCATGCCCCGCTTTATAGGAGCGAGATGTGGTGTAAAGGATACAAGAACAGTTTTCCCGCAAATGAGTGACAGTTCCTGTTCAATTTCGGGAGTATGCCTGTGATTGGCAATGCCATAAGCTTTAAAATTCTCGTCTATTTCACAAAAGGCATAGGGTAAATCCGATTTTCGCCCTGCTCCTGATACACCGGAAACAGCATTAATTACAATATCATGATGTGATACAATTCCATTTTTCAAAGCCGGAGCAATTCCCAGTATTGAACAGGTAGGATAACATCCGGGATCTGCAACCAATGAGGCCGTCTTTATCTCATTGCGATAAAGCTCAGGCAGGCCGTATACAGCTTTACTGATCAGGTCAGGAGCCTTATGAGCAAGCTTATACCATTTTTCATAAACCTTTACTTCCCTGAACCTGAAATCTCCACTGTGATCAATTACCCTTTTGCCTTTTTCCAGAAGACCTGGTATAACCGAAGCAGAGACTCCATGTGGAAGAGCAGTTATAAAAAAGTCTGCCTTTTTGGATATAACATCTAAATCCAGCTCTTCACAAATGTTATCATAAATGCCTCTCAAAGAGGGATAAACAGCAGAAAAAGGCTGCCCTGCAAAACTGTTCGATACCACAGCAGTAATCTTTATATCGTCTCTTAAAGCTAAAAGCCGTACAATCTCAGCGCCGACATAACCTGTTGCTCCGATGATTCCAATTTTCAGCATTTTTTTCTCCTCAACTTCCAATTCATTATTTTAGGTATAATTAATAAAATCTCAGTAAAATATTTATATAGTACTTACAAAATCCGGACAGTTATGATTTATAATTATACATCTAAGTGTATAATAATTCAACAGGTGTTTTTATTTTTTATCCCTTTTACGAATTTCTTTGTGAATAATTACTAATACAAAGTAGCTAAAAGCGTTTTTCTTTTTTTGTTGAATACTAAACTAGTTTTAAAGACTGCTGCCGTGCTAAATTAGTATTACTGGAAACGCATACTTTGTATGTGTTCAAATTTTAGGAGGTTAAGTTAATGGCAGGAGTAGTATTAAAAAATGTTTACAAAACATACCCGGGTGGAGTAACAGCAGTTAGTGACTTTAATATCGAAATTGAGGATAAAGAGTTTATTATTCTTGTTGGACCGTCCGGTTGCGGAAAGACTACAACGCTCAGAATGATTGCAGGTCTTGAAGAGATTACACAAGGCGAATTATATATAGGGGACAAGCTTTGTAACGATGTGGCACCCAAGGACAGGGATATAGCAATGGTATTCCAGAACTATGCTCTTTACCCCCACATGACTGTTTTTGATAACATGGCATTTGGCCTTAAGCTCAGAAAGACACCTAAAGAGGAAATAAAGAGAAGAGTTCATGAAGCAGCAAGGATATTGTCAATAGAACATCTTCTGGACAGAAAGCCAAAGGCCCTCTCAGGCGGACAGAGACAGCGTGTAGCGCTTGGACGTGCAATTGTACGCGAGCCTAAGGTGTTCCTGATGGACGAACCTCTTTCAAATCTTGATGCCAAGCTCAGAGTTCAGATGAGAACTGAGATTTCCAAGCTTCACCTGAAGTTGAATACAACATTTATATATGTTACTCATGACCAGACTGAAGCCCTTACAATGGGTACCCGTATTGTTGTTATGAAGGATGGATTTGTTCAACAGATAGACAGTCCGCAGAAACTATATGACGAGCCGGTAAATGTATTTGTTGCCGGTTTTATCGGAAGCCCTCAAATGAATATGGCCAATGCGCTTGTTGAAAAACAGGGCGATAAGGTTGTATTGAAATTTGGTGAATATACATTGGAGCTTCCGGAAAATAAAGCAAAAGTGCTCGAAGAACAAGGGTATATCGGAAAAGAAGTTATCTTCGGTATTCGTCCTGAGGATATTCATGATGAGGAAGACTGGATAGCAAACAACAACGGAGTGCTTGATGCCAGTGTTGAAGTTACTGAACGCTTAGGTTCTGAAACTTATCTGTATGTTCTTATTAACGATATCAACTTTACTGCCCGCGTAAGTCCTAAATCAAAGACAAATGCCGGAGAGAATATCAAGGTTGTATTTGATATGCCTCATATCCATATCTTTGATAAGGAGACTGAGAAGGCTATTGTTCACTGATTGATTAATGGTTCAAAGGGGCTGTTCCGTCGGAACAGTCCTTTTTGTTGATGCTGAGTAAAAGCGCTTATATATGTTTTATGAGCTATAATAGTGGAATAATATAGGTATAGCATATTTGGAAATATAGTTTTTTACGGAGGATTATTATTGAAACTTATAGCGTTTGTCGGAACAAGCGGATCAGGAAAAAGCCATCGTGCTTTGTGGGTCGCAAGAGAGAATAATCTTGATTATATAATAGATGATGGCCTTTTAATTCATGAGAATACTATTATAGCAGGGAAATCGGCTAAGAAGGCCCCGACTAAAATCAGTTCGGTGAAGGTTGCTCTCTTTTATGAAGAGGAGCATCGAAATAGTATTAAAAAGGCAATTAGTGAGCATAAACCTAAGGGCATTCTGGTTTTGGGAACATCCGACGGGATGGTGGACAGAATCGCATCAGTCCTTGAACTTGGAGAATATGATCAAAGAATTTATATTGAAGATGTGGCAAGTCCATACGAGATAGAACAAGCAAAAAAAACCCGGATTGATCAGGGGAAGCATGTTATACCGGTTCCGGCTATGCAGTTAAAGAAGCAGTTTTCAGGATACTTTTTAGATCCCCTGCAGCTTTTTAGAAGAAAAGGTAAGGGGCAATTTCAGAATATTGGTGAAAAATCAGTGGTAAGGCCTACATTCAGTTACATTGGCAATTATACAATATCAGATTATGCAATATATCAATTAGTAAACTACAATATTGTAATTATGCCCCAGATGGAGAAAGTGACCAGATTCCGTACCAGCAACAGTCCGGATGGACTTTATATTGATATGGATGTTATAATGGTATTTGGTTACAATTTACTTGAAGCAGTTAAAACAGCCAGAGATCAAATCATTAAGGAATTGGACAGATTCGCAGGATTCAATGTAAATGCATTTAATATAAACGTTAAAAGCTTGGTTTTCAAAAAGGGTACACCGGAGTTTTAAAATCATGGAGGAACACAAAAGTGCCTTATGCAGGAAAATCTAAAGTTAATTATCTAAACATGAACGATGAAGAAGTCCTTTCATACGTTCATTCCGGATGCAAACGCGGGATGGAACATCTTATCGAAAAATATAAGCCTCTGGTGCGGGCTAAGGCCAGGAGCTATTTCCTGGTGGGCGCCGACAGGGAGGATATTGTTCAGGAAGGTATGATTGGCCTGTTCAAGGCAGTTCGCGATTACAAATATGATAAAAAAATTCCGTTTAAAGTGTTTGCAGAAATCTGTATTACACGGCAAATCATTACTGCAGTTAAAACAGCAACGAGGCAAAAGCATATGCCATTAAATACTTATGTTTCACTTAACAGAAAAGTATTTGATGAAGATTCAGACAAGTCTCTGATTGAGCTGGTTCAGGAAGTATCTATTGCTGATCCGGAGGAACTTTTAATCAATAAAGAGGAGTATACGGTTATTGAGAGTATGGTAACAGAGCTGCTAAGCCCTTTTGAAAGGGAAGTATTAAAAAAGTATCTGGCGGGTACAAATTATCATGACATTGCAAAAGAGCTTAATAAGCCTGTCAAATCGGTAGACAATGCTCTGCAGCGTCTTAAGAAGAAAATAGAAAAAAGTGTCCAGGAAATAAAAGCAGAGGAATTGGAATAAAGGAATGAATAAAAATATTGGCCTGATAACAGGCCAAATTAATAAAAAATGTGCTAAAAAGGAGGTAAAAGTATATAAGGTTTCAGTGTTATTAAAATTATATAAGAAATTTGTCGAAAAAGCAAGAAACATTGGACGATTAGCACAAAAAACCTTTGATTTATAATAGGGGGGTTGATTTAGTTATGATTATTAAGTGGAAACCTGAGTTTAGCTGTTATGACCGGACAATTGATGAACAGCATAAGAAAATGATTGATATGATTAATGAAATGTATGAGCTGTCTTTATATGATGATCATATTGACCGTTATGACAGTATTGTAGAGATTTTCTCCAGTTTAACAGATTACGCAATATACCATTTTGGTCATGAGGAAAAGCTGTTTAAAGAGCATGATTATGATTCGTTTAATACTAAAGTACAGATTCATGAGCATAAAAGCTTTATAAATAAAGTAGCAACCATGAGTTTATATGATTTAGATGAAAATCAGAATAAAACTATCTCGGCCATGCTTAATTTTTTAAGTCAATGGCTGGAGCATCATATTTTAGTTATAGATAAAAGATTTGGCGAGTTTTTAAAAGAAAAATATGAAAAATAAAAAGACCGGGAACTTATTTTTATCATAGTTGTTACTTCCGCAACAAACATGTTAGAATAATATCTAGAAACACCGATATTACATAAGAGAAAAATGTTTTGAATGGAGCTGGTATCTTGGCAGAAAAAAATAAAGTAACTGTTCGAATTGCAGGGAATGAGTATGTAATAACCGGATCCGAGTCTCCAGAATACATACAAAAAATTGCTCTTTATGTTGACAGAAAGGTTTTGGAGATAACAAGGAGAAATCACCTTCTTAGTACTTCCATGGCATCTGTTCTGACTGCTATTAATATGGCCGATGAAATGTTCCGTACAAACGAGGAGCTTAAAAACACCACCAGTGATTTGTCGGAAATAAAGAAGAAGTATCAGGAGCTCAAGGAAGAGACACAAAAAATTAAAGCTGAAAATGCAAAACTGAAGGAAAGAGAATCCCAGCTTCGAATTGAACTTACCAGACGTGAAACTGAGTTAAAAGAAGTTCGAAACACTCTAAATACTATTTCCAACGTGAGGAACAATAATTAAGCGGAGGTTTGCTATGTTTGATGAAATGATATCATGGGGAGAGCTTATTGTGCTTGTCCTCTTTGTCCTTGGTTCTGCACTTGTCTGTTATCTTATTTTGGCTGTGGCAAATCTACTACGTATACTCAAGAATGTAAATCAATTAATTGAAAAGAATGAAGATAATATTAACCAGTCTATTGAGAAGC
Source organism: Clostridiaceae bacterium (assembly GCA_012523685.1). Taxonomy (GTDB): domain Bacteria; phylum Bacillota; class Clostridia; order DSM-8532; family DSM-8532; genus DTU059. Next base: position 5,508 of record JAAYTR010000099.1, read on the forward strand.
TGCCGGAAATAACCGAAAATGCAGCTAAAATAACAGGTATGGTTAAGGATAATCTCGATGGTCTGGGGAAAGTAGTGTCGGATGTGGGGAAAATCTCGGACACAGTGAAGAAAGGTGCCGAGACTATTCAAAATGACATTATATTAAAGGCAAAATCAATTCTCGAACTTATTGATGCATTAAAGAAAATGTATGAAAAGAGAAAGAATAAGTCAGGCAAGAAGAGCGGGACAGTATATAAATACAAGTACAAGCCCGGTATGGAAAAGCCGGACGAAGTTGAGGTCGAATCATCAACTGAAATACAGGAAGAAAACATTGCTCCTGATGATTATGTGAGTGTTGAACCGGAAGTTGAGGTATCAGAAGAGATTGAGAATAATAATCAGGATTAACTCCGGTTATATTAAGCAGGTTTTTATATGAGAGAACACAAATTAGAGCTGCTCGCTCCTGCGGGCAGCTTTGAATCACTTAAGGCAGCAATTTCAAACGGTGCCGACGCAATTTACCTGGGTGGAGGAAAACATAACGCCAGAGTCAATGCGGCTAATTTTACAGAGGAAGAGTTAGTGGCCGCACTTGATTATGCCCATGAAAGAGGCAAAAAGGTTTATATAACTCTTAATACCTTAATAAAAAATTATGAGCTAAATGATGTGCTCAGGTTTGCAGAATATATTTATAAAGAAGGTGCAGACGCGGTCATTGTACAGGATTTGGGCCTGATAAAGCTGCTTAGGGAGTATCTGCCCGATCTTTGTATTCATGCCAGCACCCAGATGACACTTGCTAACAGTGAGGCAGTTAAATCAGTTGAAAAAATGGGCGTTAAAAGAGTTGTGCTGCCCAGGGAATTAACCCTCGAAGAAATCAGGACAATAAGCGGGGAAACCTCTGCCGAGCTGGAAGTGTTTGTTCATGGAGCGCTCTGTGTATGCTATTCGGGACAATGTCTGATGTCCTCCTTTATAGGCGGAAGGAGCGGCAACCGGGGATTGTGTGCTCAACCGTGCCGGTTACCCTGGTCATTATCACTGGATGGCAAGGCATACGGCAATTCTTCATATCTAATCAGTCCCAGAGATTTGATGGCAATAGATCTTCTGCCTCTGCTTAAAAATGCGGGAATCAGTTCCCTTAAGCTGGAAGGGCGCATGAAATCAGCTGAGTATGTGGCGATAATCACATCAATATACAAAAAATATCTTGATATGTTAGAAAATGCAGGAGAAAGCAGTTTTAAGGTTGATGAGGCCGATAAGGAAATTCTCATGCAGGCCTTTAACAGAGGCGGCTTTACCCGTGGATATCTGGAAGGAAACCGAAATTTCAGAAAGCTTGTATATCCGAAACATCCTAAGAATCAGGGTATATTATTAGGCCGGGTTTCAGATACCAAGCCTTTATATGTAAAGGTTAAATTAAATAAGTCACTTAGCATGGGTGACGGGATTGAAATACTGGGCGACCAGAAAAATGCCGTCAGTTTAATAGTAACTTCGATTCTGGAAAATAATCAGCAGGTGCGTTTTGCACAGGCGGGCTCCGAGGTATGGATAGGGGACGTGAAGACTGCCGTAAAAGAGGGGAGCCAGATTTATAAAACCCTTTCCAAGCCGCTCTTTGACGAGGCCAGAAAATCCTTTGAACAAAATGAGGTTCCTGTGGTGCCTCTCAACATGGAGTTTATACTAAAAACAGGCCAACCGGCTAAGCTTACAGTAACAGATTCTGATGGCAAATCAGTGAATGTTTTATCTGCCACTGCAGCCGAAAAAGCGGTTAATAAGGTGTTGTCCAATGAACGAATCAGAGATCAGCTGGGAAAAACCGGAGGGACACCCTACTATTTACGAAACTTGACCATATCTTCCGATAATGAAAGTACTATGCCTATATCAGCTCTTAACGCCATGAGACGTGAGGCCCTGGAAAAGATAAAGGCTTTACGCATCAAGAGCCGCAAAAAACCTTCTCCTGAAGGATTTGATAATTCTGACAGGGAACGGGCAACCGGGAAAAACCTGAAGAAAAAAACAGGGGAAGTAATTTTATCAGCATTTTTTTATGCCATGCCCGATTCAGTTTGTGAGCTGGACGGCTTGGTTAACCGTGTTTATCTGCCTGTAATATCCTCGCAACAGCTTAAAGAGCTTAAAGAAGAATTTTATGGTGAAATATATATCTGGACGCCATCCATACTTAAAGACAGCGAACTAAAAGCTGTAAAAGAAGACCTCAAAAGTATAGTGCCTTTTATTGACGGTATTGCTTATGGAACCCTTGGAGTTAATAAGATATGTAAAGATTCTTTTCCGGGTACACCTCTTTGTGCTGAACCGGCAATAAATATATTTAATAACGCTTCCGTCGGGGTTGTGGAAAAGCTGGATACAGCCACAGCTGTTCTGTCCCCTGAATTGAACTTAAAAGAGATAATAGAAATAGCGTCCTCGAATGTGGAACTGGAAGCTATAATATATGGTAAAATTCCTCTAATGACCATGGAGCACTGTCCTTCGTCTCTTGAAATTCCTTGCTCAGGCAAATGTAAAGACTGCAGCGGCAACAGAGGATTTTTAAAGGACAGGAAGAGTGAAATATTCCCCTTTGTGAGGGATCCTTTTTTAAGCCGGACACAAATTTTTAACCCGTATCCAGTTTTTATGGATGATATTGACGCTATTAAAGAAACAGAAGTCAGTATTCTGAGATTGGTTTTTACCAATGAGAGCAACACTACCCGCAAAGCATTGGCTCAATATTTTAATACCTTATTAAGGGGCAGGAATAAACATGACCACGGGGTTATTAAAGCCATAGATGAGATCAGGGATAATGGGTTTACCAAAGGACACTGGTACAGGGGCGTAGAGTAGAGAAGCGCAGAGTTTAATTAAGCAGGTGATTATTATGATTGATGTTTATGTTGAAGTAATCAGAGAGGGCGTTAAATTACCTTATTACGCCAACCCTTATGATGCAGGTATGGATGTGTGTGCGGCGGAAGATGTTATAATAGAGCCCGGACAGACGGTAATAATCCCAACGGGTTTGAAATTTGCCATTCCCGAGGGTTATGAGATTCAGGTCCGCCCCCGGAGCGGGATAAGTTTGAAGACCCCGCTTCGTCTGGCCAATTCCCCCGGTACAATTGATGCGGGATATAGAAATGAATTGGGTATAATAATGAACAATTCATCCATAGTAAGTAATACTGAAAATAATGATGTATATCTTAGCCTTGACAGTAAGGGGAATCAACAGGGTACGTACATTATAAGAAAAGGTGAGCGGGTGGCTCAGCTTGTTCTTGCAAAGGTCCCCAGAATGAATTTAAAGCTGGTGGACTCTGTGAAGGATATAGGTACCGACAGAGGCGGAGGATTTGGTTCAACCGGAATATAAAAGCCGGAACCGCCCAAGTTATTAGAGAATGGAGAAGTAAAATGATAAACAGACAGAGACTGACAGATGAATTTATAAGCTTAGTAAAGATAGACAGCCTTACCAGGCAGGAAAGGAAAATGGCTGATGCCCTATTAAAAAAATTGAAAGACATGGGACTTGAACCGTATGAGGATGATACAGCCTCTAAAATAGGCGGTGATGCAGGGAATGTGATTTGTCATGTGAAGGGTAAAAAACAAAAGCCGGCATTGCTTTTAATGGCACATATGGACACGGTTGTACCGGGACTTTCCAAAAACCCGGTAATTGACGGGGATATAATAAAGACAGATGGCAAAACTGTTCTGGGCGGGGATGACGCTGCAGGAATTGCAGTGATTCTGGAGACCATCAGATCACTTATAGAGGATAAAACACCTTTCGGGGATATTTATCTGGCGTTTACCGTGGCTGAGGAAAGTGGCCTCTTTGGAGCGAGGAACCTTGATCTTTCAGAGATACCGGCTGATTATGCCATTATACTTGATGAAGGGGGAGAGATTGGAACAGTAGCGGTAAAAGCACCGTATTATAACAGGTTCCATGTAACCTTCACAGGTAAAGCCGCCCATGCGGGTTTAGAACCGGAAAAAGGTCTCAGTGCTATTATGATGGCATCGAAGGCCATTGCTGATATGCCTAATTTCGGAAGAATAGATGAGGAAAGCACATCTAATATTGGCATAATAAAAGGCGGACAGGTTCGCAATATTGTATGTGAAACTTGCGAAATAGAAGGTGAAGTAAGGTCTATTTCTGAAGAAAAAATTAACAGATATACAGATGAAATATTGAGTCACTTCAAAAAGACAGCAGAGCAATTGGGCGGCACTGTAAAAATTGACCTGGAAAAGATGTATCCGGGGTTTGATATAAAGGAATCGGATGATATAATCAGCCTTCTGAAAGAGGCCTCTTCCGCATCTGATATACCTATGAAGCTCCATGCCACTGGCGGCGGAAGCGACACCAACATTATCAACGGAGCGGGCATACCAGCGATAAATACAAGTGTTGGCATGACAAATGTCCACAGCACTAAAGAATATATCCGCATATCAGATATGGAAAAGGCATGTCATTTCCTGACAGCAATCATAAAGGCTGCGTATCTTCGTTAGAAATCTTGAAGTAAGACAGGGGACGGTTCCGTGTCCTATTTTAACCCTGTCTTACCCAGTATAGAAGTGTTACACTACGCCCTGCGCATACATGGCAGAGGCTACCTTTTTGAAGCCTGCGATATTTGCTCCCAGCACTAGATTATCAGGTTCTCCGTATTCTGCTGCGGCTTCACTGGAATTTTTGTAAATGCTTTTCATAATACCTTTAAGTTTTTCATCAACTTCTTCAAATGACCAGGACAACCTTTGACTGTTCTGGGACATTTCCAGACCGGAGGTTGCAACTCCTCCTGCATTGGCTGCCTTGCCGGGAGCAAATATCACATTATTCTTCAAAAAAAGATCAATTGCATCCGGGGTTGAAGGCATATTAGCACCTTCGCCAACTGCAATACAACCATTTTTTATAAGGATTTCAGCATCTTCACCGTTAAGCTCATTCTGGGTAGCACAAGGCAAAGCAATGTCACAGGGAATTGTCCATATTCCTCTGCTGCCACCGGTGTATTTGGCATGAGGATGATGCTTTATGTAATCCGATATACGGCCTCTTTGTATTTCCTTAATGAGTTTTACGGTATCAAGGTTAATGCCGTTTTCGTCATAAATGTAACCATTGGAATCGTTAAGGGCTACAACCCTGGCGCCAAGCTGCTGAGCTTTTTCAGCTGCATAGATTGCCACATTACCTGAGCCTGAAATTACAACTGTCTTACCTTCAAAGGAAAGGCCCTTTGCCTTTAAAGCTTCTTCAACAAAATAACAGAGACCGTAGCCTGTTGCCTGGGTGCGGACAAGGCTGCCGCCATAGGGTATGCCCTTGCCGGTTAATACTCCTGTAAACTCATTACGCAGCTTTTTATACATTCCGAACATATATCCGATTTCCCTGGCGCCCACACCGATATCTCCGGCGGGAACGTCAGTATCGGGTCCTACATGGCGGGACAGTTCAGCCATAAAGCTCTGGCAGAAGCGCATAATTTCCATATCGGATTTACCTTTTGGATCAAAATCCGAGCCGCCCTTACCTCCGCCCATGGGAAGAGTGGTAAGAGAATTCTTAAAAATTTGCTCAAAACCTAAAAACTTTATTATACCAAGGTTTACAGAGGGATGAAAACGGAGACCTCCTTTATATGGACCTATGGCACTGTTAAACTGAACACGAAAGCCGCGGTTAACATGCACCGTACCAGCGTCATCAACCCATGGTACACGGAAGATTATTTGTCTTTCGGGTTCTACAATACGATCAAAAATGCCGGCTTTGACGTATTCGGGATGTCTTTCAGCAACGGGTTCCAATGATTCAAGCACTTCTTTTACTGCCTGATGAAACTCAGGTTCGCCCGGATTGCGTTTTACTACTTGCTCATAAACACCGGCTAATATTTTCATAATAAAACCTCCAATTAGAAACCCTTTTTATCTAAACAACTGACTATTTGCAACAATATAAAAGCAAACCTGCATTATAATTTAGATAAATTAGATAAATTATAATTTATTTCCTGTTTATCTATCTAAGCCGGCTGAAAATTTAGATTATCTAATCCTTATAATGAGAGTGTTACAACCTGTTTAGAGAGAGTAAAGCAGCACTTTTTTAATTATAACAGAGAGCGCATTAAAATGCAAGAAATTATACATAAAGTTGCAAATAAAATAACAAAAAATGCCTGCCCTAAAAAGGGCAGACACGTTTGTTTAATACATATTAATCAAGTAACAGTCAGAAATTACTTTTTGTTTTTTATATACTCATCAATTGCCTTTGCTGCTTTTTTGCCGGCACCCATGGCCAGAATTACAGTAGCAGCACCGGTAACTGCGTCTCCGCCTGCGAATACACCTTCCTTGCTTGTCTGGCCGGTTTTTTCATCAGCAACAATACATCCCCATTTGTTTGTGGAAAGATCAGGTGTTGTGTTTCGAATCAAGGGATTAGGAGATGTTCCGATGGACATAATTACTGTATCAACATCAATTATATGCTCACTGCCTTCTTTAGCAATCGGGCGGCGACGGCCGGAAGCATCAGGTTCACCTAATTCCATTTGTACACATTCGATTCCCTTAACCCAGCCTTTATCATCGCCGAGAATTTGGGTGGGATTTGTAAGAACCTTAAAAATAATTCCCTCTTCTTTGGCATGGTGAACTTCTTCAAGACGGGCAGGCATTTCGGCCTCGGAACGTCTATAAATTATATAAACATTCTCAGCACCTAAACGCTTGGCACACCTTGCGGCATCCATAGCAACATTTCCGCCTCCCACAACCGCTACAGAATTACCGCGCATAATTGGAGTTTCGGCATCTTCCTTGTATGCCTTCATCAGATTAATACGGGTCAGGAATTCATTGGCTGAATATACTCCGTTTAAGTTCTCGCCGGGAATATTCATAAATGCCGGAAGTCCTGCGCCCGAGCCAATAAATACAGCATCATAGCCTTCTTCGAAAAGCTCATCAATAGTAAGCACTTTCCCGATAACCATATTTGTACGTATCTTAACACCTTGTTTTAACAAGCCGTCAATTTCTTTCTGTACCAGGCTTTTGGGAAGCCTGAACTCGGGTATTCCGTATACCAGAACTCCTCCGGAAAGGTGGAATGCCTCAAAGATCGTTATTTCATAACCCAGCTTAACTAAATCTCCGGCGCAAGCTAAGCCGGCAGGGCCCGATCCGACAATTGCGACCTTTTTACCGTTACCCGGAACTTTTTCATAAGCCTTCTGTGCGTTTTTAATAGCCCAGTCGGCAGCAAACCGTTCCAGACGACCGATTGCAACCGACTCTCCCTTAATTGCCCGTACGCACCTTTCCTCGCACTGGGTTTCCTGCGGGCAGACCCGTCCGCAAACAGCCGGAAGGCTATTGGTTTCAAGAATTTTATCATATGCTTCTTCGAATTTACCCTCTTTTATTAAGGTAATAAATTCGGGGATTTGAACATTTACGGGACAACCATTAACACAGGGCCTATGTTTACAGTTTAAACAGCGCTCTGCTTCTTCCCTTGCCATTTCCTCAGTATAACCCAGAGCCACTTCTTCAAAATTTCTGTTACGCACATTAGGGTCCTGTTCAGGCATAGGTACTTTATTTAATGACATATTAGGCATTTGTTTGATCCTCCAGTCTGCATTGATGTCTTTCGATTGATTCCTTTTCACTTTTCTTGTACATTGAAAGGCGTCGGATAAGTTCATTAAAATCTACCAGGTGACCGTCGAAATCAGGTCCGTCAACACAGGCAAACTTAGTTTGCCCATCCACAGTTACACGGCAGCCGCCGCACATACCTGTTCCGTCAATCATAATCGGATTGAGGCTTACAATAGTTTTGATACCATAAGGTCTGGTAACATCACAAACGACTTTCATCATGATTGGAGGGCCGATTGCTATAACTACATCATATTTATTTCCTTCATCAAGCAGCGTCTGCAGTATATCCGATACAAAACCCTTTGTTCCGTTGGAGCCATCATCGGTGGTAATAAACAATCTTTCTGATACGGCAGCCATTTCTTTTTCAAGAATAATAATATCTTTATTTCTAAAGCCTGCTATTACATCTACCGAAACACCCATACTATGAAGTTTTTTGGCCTGGGGGTAAGCAATTGCTGTTCCCAGACCTCCGCCGATTACTGCAGCTTTTTTAACATTTTCAAAATGGGAAGCTACACCCAATGGGCCAACAAAGTCGGTTATATAATCTCCTTCGTTCATTTCGCCAAGTCTTATTGTTGAAGCTCCAACTTCCTGGAATATTATTGTAACAGTTCCCTTATCCCTGTCATAATCCGCTATAGTAAACGGGATACGTTCACCATCATCATCTACCCGAAGAATAATAAACTGACCGGGCTCGGCCTTACGTGCGACATAAGGCGCCTCTATCTCAAGACGTTTAACATGAGAATTTAATACTTCTTTTTTAATAATTTTAAACATTATTTCTCCCTCTCTGTATATTATATAAAATATTAAAGCAGTAAGTACACAAACTTTATAAAAATTTCCCCCCCGGGGGCTATTGTATATGATAAAATGTATATGTATACATAATACTTATTCTATAGGAAAGATGGGGTATGTTCAATATCAAAAATTAACATGGGTTAGAGACTCTTACAATAAAAAGATTTTATTTGCATAAAAGAATAAAGTTGTCTCACAGGCATTAATACGTTTACATGACTGAAAGAGTGTATTTTAATACAAAAATAATTATCAATAAGATAAAAAAGGATCGGACAAAATCCGATCCTTGTGGTAATAAACTATAAGTTTTAATCGAGGGGATAGAGATAGATCCAGAATTCTACTAAGTCTATACCATCTATCTCTCTAGCATGGCCGTTAATCTGGAAGTCATATCCGTGCGCCTCTCCGCTGAGGTCAAAATCCCCTGTTGAGCTAGATTTAGACTTGTTTGTTATTTCCCCGATAGCATCTTCGTAGAAGGCCAGTATTTCCTTGAATGTCTTATCTGTGAATATATGCAATGAATAAGACACTTTTCCGTCCCTCTCGGATTCAGAAGCATTGGAGATAGCTGCACCATCAATTATTGGGAAATAATTGGAAGGGTAATCATCCGGTAATTCCCCTTCATTTAATGAATCTAACAGTTCATCAGCTGAGGGCAGTTTTTCAAGCACCAAGGTATACATAGTATAATTTTTGTCTGCATCTTCAGGTGCACAGGAAATGGTGTATTCATAACCTTCGTATATACCTGAATACATATAGATATTATCCATTGAATAGTCGTTGAAGTCAGCAGTTCCCTTGATTATGTTTTCATAAAAAGAGGCTACTTTCTCATTACTTTCTTTGCATACTGCGCTGATACTAAAGGTTTGATATCCGCTGGATTTATCAGCCATTGCAAACCAGACACGCGAGTTTTTATAAATGGGGAATATGTCTTTAGGATAGTTTACCGGAAGGTCAACTTCATCATACTTGTCCAGGACGTCATCTTTTTTGCTTGATTGATCATCTTTTTTGACTTCGTCATCTTTTTTGTCTCTGCTGCTATCATCATCGTCATCGATGTCATCTTCATCATCTTCATCGTCTTTGTCGTCTTTATCATTTTTGTCTTTGCTGCTGTCATCATCGTCATCTTCATCATATTTTTGTGAGCTTGATTTGGAACTTCTGCCGTCGTCATCATCATCTTTATCTCTTCCTCCGCATGCGACGAAACTGAAGATCAAACAAAAAATCAACAACAGGCTAAGCAGCTTTTTAAGATTCATAAACAATTCCTCCTAAACATCAATGTTGTAAATCTGCATGCACAGGCACCCTGTTTTAACCATATTCATATGTGGCCTGTTTGGTGCTATTATACTTTTTTTCCCCCATAATGTAATCACCCCCGGGGTGATTTTACCAAATTACAATTATTGAATGGGATATATTGTAAAACATATTAAGGTTTGTTAACTCTAATTGCAATCGCGTGATGAATTACTTAAAACGCATTTTTGGGGCCGGTATTACCAATCATATTCTTCTGGAATTTCTCATAGTATGGAAAGTCAGTTAATAAAAATGGAGGTAATAATGGCGCGCCGTTCCTTAAAGTACAATACGGCTATTCTGACGGTAACAGGTTTTATAGTTAAAGCAATAGGATTTGCATACCGGGTTTTTATTGCTAACATTATCGGGACTGAAGGATTAGGTTTGTACCAGCTTATGACACCAATTTATTCACTTCTGGTCCTGGTATTATCAGCAGGAATTTCTGTCGCAGTCTCAAGGTTTGTTGCCGAAGAAAGTGCGAAAGGATTAAGTCGTGAAGGTAACAAAGTAGCAACTATTTCTGCCGGTCTTGTTCTTGGAGCGGGTATTATTATCTGCGGTATTTTATTATTAAATCTGGACTCTTTAGTGTTGGGGACAACAGGAGATGTCAGAACGAGGAGCTCATTATTCTGGATATTGATTCTTGTTCCTCCAATAGCCGCAGCATCAGCTTATAAAGGGTATTTCTACGGTAAACAGGAAATGCTGCCTAATTCGGTTGGCCAGATTTTCGAGCAGATAATTAAGCTTGCGTTTGTATTGACTTTTTACGGACACTTTAAAGGTAAGGGTATTGACAGCATGTGTCTGTTAGCTGTTTTAGCCCTGCTGATAGGTGAAATCGCCAATGTAATTGTGGTTTACATCGCATTTATAATTGCAAAATATAAGTCGGTAAAAACGCGAAGAAATACAGGCAAAAGTACTATGGCTTCGGTTAAGAAAATATGCAGAACCGCCATGCCGATTTCAGCAAATCGACTTGTATTATCATCAATAGGCACTGTAGAAAACCTTTTAATTCCACAGAGACTGATGCATTACGGATTAAATATGCAAGAAAGTTTAAAGTCATTTGGAAGATTAACAGGCATGGCAGCACCTCTGGTCTTTTTCCCATCCATGCTTCCCATGGCTTTGGCAACCGCATTAGTACCGGCTATTGCAAACGCTGTGGCGGCAAAAAGATACAGTGTTGCCAACCGGCAAATATCTCAGTCTATCAGATTGACCATTATAATGGGATTGGTCTTTACCTCATTTTTTGCATCCTGCAGCAGTGAATTAGCCGAGCTTGTTTATCCCGGCCAGAATGCCGGAGATTTTCTGCATCTTCTTGCATACACCGGAGTATTTCTTTATCTGCAGCAGACCATGCTGGGAATTCTAAATGGTCTTGCTAAGGAGCGCTCTATGCTGATTAATACATTAGCAGGGAGCATTGTCAGGCTGGTTGCAATATGGTTCTTTATGCCGGTTTGGGGAGTGAGTGCCTATATTTATGCTGTCATTTCCGGAAGTATTGTTACCATAGCCTTAAATTTTAAGACCATTTCAAAGCTTACCGGAATATCCATAGACATTGGTGACTGGATTATGAAGCCCTTAACGGCATCTCTTACAGGTTCTGTTTTAGCATTGCTGCTAAAACAGTTATCAGTTTTTGCGGGACTTCCGCGGAGACTGGCCTTGCTTTTGGCGGTCTGTATTACATTTTCATTAATAATAATAATATTTTTAATAATGGGAATTATAAAAGGCGAAGATCTGAAACGCTGGACAGGTAAACACAATATAATAAGTAATAGCATAATACTATAATTTTACTGATTAATAGCAGAAATAAAAAAATAATAATAAGAGAAAACAGAAGAAAATTTAAGAAAACAGAAGGTAATACCAAAAAATAGACAAAATAAAGGTCAAGGATAGTCAAAATCAGACTTGCAAGATTGCATTACGAACGATAAAATGTAGATAAGGTCAAAGAAGGTCAAACATGTAACATAGATTATTTTTGGAGGTGTATTATATGTTCAATCTTATTCCTTATTCAAGAAAGAATGGCGGTATTACAAGAAAAGATGACTGGTTTGGAATTGACAGATTTTTTGATGATTTCTTCAGAGATCCGTTCTTTGCGAGAGTCTCATCAATGACTACACCAATACGAGCTGATGTAAGAGAAACAGATAAAGAATATATTGTCGAGGCTGAGTTGCCGGGTGTTAACAAGGAGGATATTGTAATTGATCTTCATGACGATGTATTGACACTTGGCGTAGATATCAGGCAGGAAAAGAATGAAGAAAATGACGGTTATATTTACAGGGAACGTCAGAGAGGCTCTTACAGACGAAGCTTTAATGTTTACAACATCGACAATGAAAAGGTTAAAGCATCTTATAAAGATGGCATCCTGACTGTAATGCTTCCTAAGGCAGAAGAAGAAAAGAAAGCAAGAAAAATTCAAATAGAGTAAAAATAGTCTTTCCCTCCTTCCATCAAAGAGCTATAGGTAACGAAAATCTATAGCTCTTTAATGTTTTATTTTTAACCGTTATTAGGTATAATTGAAGTGTTGTTTTTAATTATATTGAGGATGTGAATAAATGAGACTTGTTGCAGACTGCCATTTCCACACCGTTAACAGTGGACATGCCTACAGTACAATAAATGAATATGCGACCGAAGCAGCTGAAAAAGGGCTGGAGCTTATTGGAATGACAGATCACGGACCGGCTATGCCAGGCGGACCTCATATTTATCATTTTGATAATCTGAAGATATTACCGGATAATCTTCATGGAGTTGAGATACTGAAAGGTGTTGAAGCTAATATTATAGGGTATGACGGGTCAATGGATATAAGGGATTCAACATTAGAAAATCTGGATATAGTAATTTCAAGTTTTCATAGCCCGTGTCTGAAGCCTTCTTCTGTAGAAGAAAATACTGCCGCTGTTATAAAGAGTATAGAAAATCGTTATGTTAATATTATAGGCCATCCCGACGACTCAAGGATTGAACTGAACTACACTGAACTGGCAAAGGCCGCTGCTGACAATGGTGTTATGATAGAGATTAACAATTCCTCTTTAATGCCTTCTTCCTACAGAGTAAATGCAAGGGAAAACTATAAAAAGCTTTTGGAGGAATGTTATAAATATAGTGTTTATATTGTTATAAACAGTGATGCTCATTTTCATGATGATATCGGAGAAGTCGACGAAGCATTTGAGCTTGTAAAAAATCTGGGTTACCCCAAAGACTTGATTGCCAATGCAAACATTGGAAAGCTAAAACAAAGACTTGAAATAAGGAGAAGGTAAAAATCGCATGATTGATAGACTGGAAGCCATAGAAAACCGTTATGAAGAGCTAAATATGAGGCTGGCTGATCCTTCGGTCATGAATGATCAGGAACAGTACCTGAAGCTTATGAAAGAACATTCTGAGTTGACAGAAATAGTGGAGAAATTCCGTGAGCACAAGAAATTTAAAAAAGCATTGGAAGATGCAAAACTAATGCTTGATGAGAAACCTGATCAAGATTTCGTTGAAATGATTGAGGCAGAGATTGATGATGCCAGGGATGGTATTGAAAGAACAGAAAAGGAGCTTAAAATCCTATTGATGCCAAAGGATCCCAACGATGAAAAGGATGTCATCGTTGAAATACGTGCAGGGGCCGGGGGAGACGAAGCAGCTCTCTTTGCAGCTGTACTTTACAGAATGTATTGCCATTATGCCGAAAGTAAGGGTTGGGTAACCAGTATTATTGACTCCAACCCGACTGAAATCGGAGGATTTAAGGAAATTGTTTTTGAAATTGAGGGTAAAGGTGCGTACAGCCGCCTTAAATATGAAAGCGGGGTACACCGGGTTCAGCGGGTACCGACGACCGAATCCAGCGGCAGAATACATACATCTACAGCAACGGTAGCGGTTTTACCGGAAGCAGAGGATGTAGAAGATGTTGTTATAAATCCCAATGATATAGAAGTAGACACATACAGAGCCTCCGGTGCAGGAGGCCAGCATGTTAACAAGACCTCTTCTGCGATTCGTATTACCCATATACCATCGGGCATCGTAGTAACCTGCCAGGACCAGCGTTCGCAGCATAAAAACAGAGAAAAGGCTATGAGAGTGTTGAAGGCCAAGCTTTATGAGATTGAGCGGCAAAAACACGACTCAGAGCTGGCCGAAAACCGGAAAAGCCAGGTTGGAACGGGTGATCGAAGTGAGAGAATCAGAACATATAATTTCCCTCAAAGAAGGGTAACAGACCATCGTATAGGGTTTACTCTCTATCAGATCGAGCAGTTTATAAACGGCGATATGGATGAGTTGATTGATGCTCTGATAACAACGGATCAAGCCAGTAAGCTGACAAACGGTGAAGATATTTAAATTAATTTTTCAGGGGGTATTCTAATGGATTACAATGTTGTCGCCGCCATAGGACTTTCGATTTTTGCCGGTCTTTCAACTGGTATCGGCGGTTTAATGCTGTTACTCTTTAAGAAAATCAACACTAAGGTATTATCTGTTGCCCTTGGATTTTCGGCCGGTGTAATGATCTATGTATCCTTCGTTGAAATTCTTCCTGAAGCCAAAAACTTTTTAGAAAAAGCATTTGGTGCTTCAAAAGGTGATTGGATAACATTTATTGCGTTTTTTGCAGGTATATTTTTAATAGGAATTATAGATAAGCTGGTTCCGGAAGCCGATAATCCTCATGAGCCTCAAAGCATCGAACGGCTCGACGTCTGCGGTTTTGGTCAGAATTCGCAAAAACTTATTAAGACAGGGAAGATGGCTGCTCTTGCTATCACTATTCATAATTTTCCTGAAGGACTGGCCACCTTTGTTTCAGGTATGACAGATATCTCTTTAGGTATCGCTATAGCAATAGCCGTAGCAATTCATAATATTCCCGAGGGTATTTCAGTGGCTTTACCAATTTACTGTGCAACAGGTGATAAAAAGAAAGCATTTTTTATGTCACTTTTGTCCGGTTTAGCCGAGCCTGCCGGAGCAATACTGGCATTTTTATTCCTTGGGCCGTTTTTGAATGATGTTGTATTTGGCATAATATATGCATCAATTGCAGGGATCATGGTTTTTATATCTTTTGATGAGCTGTTGCCCTCTGCAAGAGAGTATGGTGAGCATCACCTGTCCATATTCGGATTAATTTGCGGCATGATAGTAATGGGTATAAGTCTGCTGCTTTTAGGATAAGCATTACTGACCCTGCATTCCTATCTTCTTTTCTCTTGCATAATAGAACAGATATTGCTGGGCAAATCCAGCCAGGGCTCCGAATTTCTCTGTAGCAAACCGGTTTACCTCTTCATTGCTTGCTTCATAGCCAAGGTATAATTCGGCCATTACCCGTCTTACCCATCTGTCTACAGGGAAAATATCAAATCGTATACCGCTGAATAAAAGCACGCAGTCAGCGACTTTTTCTCCGACACCGAATAGTTTTTTCATTTCAGCTCTGCTTTGAGCAGGAGTGCCTTTCTTTAAAACGTCCATGTCAATCTCACCAAAGCAGATTTGCTGTGCGGCTTTTTGTATGTACTTATCCCTGTAACCCGCCCGGATAACCCTTAATTCCTCAAGGCTTGTACCCGCAAGCCTTTCACAGGTTGGAAACGTTTTTACATCAGAAATACGGTCGTAAATTGGTTCACCAAAGTGTTCAGCCAGACTTTCAACAATTTTTCGTATACGCGGTATCCCGTTGTTTTGGGAGATTAAAAAAGATATGAGAGTTTCCTGAAAGTCCTGTTGAAGAAGCCTTATACCATGTCCAAAATTAATCGCTTCTTTCATAACAGGATCATTTTTCTGAAGTATATTTTTAATTTCTCCGTAATCTCTGGCTAAATCAAAATAAGGATACCATACTCTTAAAAAATCTTCTTCTTTTGTATCGTGGAAAATTAAATCTTTTCCGTTCCATTCTAAATTTACGGCTAAGTCCTTTACTACACCAAACCATTTGTTATCATCAATTTGTCTCCACCTGAAGCACTGGCCGCATTCAAAGGTGTGAACTGGATCAAAATGTTTAAAATTTTTAATAATAATACTGTTTTTCTCGTTATTCCACTCATTCATTTTGCTTTTCCTTCCGATATATATGGTGTTGCAGACGACTCTTGTACGAAAATAGTACTAATCATGTATTTATATTATATATTATCTTGTTGGCTCATGCGTAATAGTAAATACTTGCATTATCACCAATGTTTAATTTTATAATATGGTTTCGCGTTATATTGAAGGATATGGTGGAAAATATATATTAATAATTTGGGGGGGTATTTTTAGGTAATGGCATTCTTACTTTATAAAAATGATTACATAGAAATACTTAAGGAAAATGGAGTATTTTATATTAAGTCAACAAACCGTGGTTACTCGCTGGAAATGTTCAATGACATATTAAAAGCATATCCTGTTATTAAAGTCACCAGCTTCATGACCCTTAGAAATGTAATAAACAACGCTCCAAGAGGGCCTGAACCCTTTGGGGAGGAACGTGAAAGAGTCAGTCTCAGAATTTCTGAAGACGGGCTTAAAGCATATATGACTATTTATGTGAACCATGAAGAACTTGCCCCGGATAACAGAATAAACCTCGTAAAAGAAATTTTTGATGC